>CALHQV010000341.1 GCA_938038035.1 uncultured Gemella sp.
ATAAATACGGCTTTATCGTTAGATATAAACCTCAGTTCGTTGAAAAAACTGGTTACATGGAAGAAAGTTGGCACATTCGCTATGTAGGTGAAGATGTAGCCAAAACAATTTACGAAAAAAATATTTCACTAGAAGAGTACCTTAACGCTCCTGGTGGAGACTATGCAAATTAAAATATTATAAGTAAAAGGAGAAATTAATGAATAGAAATAATCAAGGTCCAAATAACCAGAATTATAATAATCAAAACTACAACAATCAAAATTTTGACAATACACAATATAACAACCAAGGATATGATCAGCAATATCAAAATACTCAATACCAAAATTTTGATCAGCAACAAAACTACAATAACCAACAGCAAAATTTCAACAATCAGCCAAACTACAACGTTCCTCCAATGTACATGGAAGAACCTAAAGAAAAGAAAAAAAGCATCCTTCCAGTTGTCTTAACAGCAATCGTTACATTCGTTGTTCTAGTAGTAGCCTTATACTTTGGATATAACAAATTCCTTAAAAAAGAAAATGTTGTTGACTTAGCTACTTACGAAGTTAATTTTGTTACATATGGTGCAGAGGGTGAAGGAAAACCTGAAGTTGATATTAAAAAAGTTCCAGAAGTTGCAAATTCTAGCGCAGAAATTTCTAATTTATTATCAAATCCAGATATTTCATACAGTAAACAAAGTAATTTAAAAAATGGTGACAAAGTTGAAGTTACTATTACTCTAAATAAAAATACTGTAAATAAATTAAAACTGAAAACAACAGGAGAATTCAAACGTACATTCACCGTTAACGGATTAAATGAAAAAGCAAAAGAAAAAGAAACTATTATCGTAAAAGAAGGTTCATCTAGTTCTTCAAGTTCTTCAAACGAAAGAAGCCATAGCATTAGTGGACGTACAGCTTATGTAAAACCATCTGTCGGGGTTAATCTAAGAAGTGACAAAAATGACACTAGTAGAATAATAACATCAATAAAAGGTGGTGCGGCTGTTACAATAAGATCTCTTGAAACTAATTCAGATGGTGAATCTTGGGCTTATGTTGATTACGGAAGCTACACAGGATACATTCGTGGAGATTTAATCGGCGGATAATAAAAAAACAGAATATAAAAAAAGTTGACTCACAAAATTGTGAATCAACTTTTTTAATTATCTCTAACTTTTAATTTAACCATAAGCATACTTATTAAAGTTATTCCTATAACAATAAGGAAAATAGATTTACTTTGTGTGAAACCAAGTAAGCCATTTTTAATATGTTTACCTATCCAAACATACACATAATCTCCGTAATAGATACCTAATGCGAAGAATGCTTGGTAGATCCCCATACTTACATTACGATATTCTCTATCGAAATATTGCATAGCAAGGGAAATAAGTGCATTATAAGCACCACCATATCCTAATCCATTCAAAACATAACTAAAATAAATAACATACGGGTTATTAACATATAACGCTATAATATAGAACGCTAATGAACATCCTAGTAAGAATAATAGAGTTTTTTGAATACCCCATTTTCTCGTAAAATACACTCCAACAAGAACTCCAGCAATTAGCTGAGGTACTGCAAAGACTGCATCCATATACGCTAGCATTAACGGCGTCATATTCAGTTCTGTTTTACCGTAAGTAATCATGTTTGCTCCACTTGTGGCAAACTTTATAAATGAAAGCAATAATGCTATTAAACAAATATAGATAAAACTCTTATGTTTAATTACTACCTTCACCTTATCAAATGAAAAATCACTATCGAGAGGACGATAATCTTTCATCATAAATGATAATATAAACGTAATTACCGCGATAATACCTGCTACTATCCACATATAGTCAAAATGTTTGTATGTATTCATAGTAAAGACATATTGTATCGGTGCTGCGATAAATTCAGCTAATAACGGTGCTACAGATAGTATCGATACTGATACCGCTGCCTTATCTCTAGAAAAAGTTTCTGAGAAAATAACATTGAACAAAGCAAGCATTGTAGCACTTATCCCTAATGATAATGAAGATAAGTGCAGAGTAATATAGCTACCGTTAAACGCCACTAAAAATGACGTTACTATTAATAAGAATAGTGAAATTTGAACGAATATTTTACGTCTTTTGAAAATATCGCTCGCTAAAAACATCGGCAACCTTACTATTAAACTCATAAGTCCATATCCGGCTGCTATTTGAGCTGCGAGTACCGGCGTTAAAGAAAGTCCACCTTGCTCTATCGGTGTAACCGCGTATAACTTTCTATAAGCACGTATAATACTTATCGCAGACCAGAATAAAACTAATATCCAAAATATAATAATTTGATCCTTATTCAATTCAAATTTCTTAGATAAAAAGATTACCAAAATTAGAATTAATGCGATCATTATAAATGAAAATAAAATTTTTGTTTTAACCATCTCCTAACTATGTAATTTTTATAAAATGTCTAATCAAAAGTAGTATAACTATCTTTAAAATTCAACTTAAACATTATACCACAAAATCATATGTTGTTAAGAAAGAAATACTCAGATTATTTGTTAGATTACTTTCGATAACGTTAAAAAACTTATTTTTATTTTTGGATTGGCTTCTTTTATAGCTTTAGCACATCCTAATAAAGTATTTCCACTCGTATATATATCATCTATTATCAAAACAGATTCAATACTTCCTAGAGTAATTTCATCGCATAAAAGATGATATCTATTCTCCTTTCTTTCTTTATGAAGTTTAGATTGTTTCTTTCTATAATCGCAACTAAGAATTTTCTTGTAGCTCACATCACATAACTTACACACCTGTTCAATATGATCAAACCCTCGAATAATCTCCCGAATCTCGTTTGCTGGGACAATCGTCACCAAATCAAAATTATTTAAAGAAAAAAACTTATCGAGAAGATTTTTAAATTTTACTGCGCAAGCCACATCTCCGAAATATTTTATAGAATAGATTTCATCTTTTAAAAATTCATAGTCAGCAAAATAATACAAAGTATATTCTCCAACTTCTAAGACATTTATATCAATATGCTCCCTACAGCTAGTACAAAGATAAAAATCCTCTTTTTTTACAAATAATGTATCAAACCCCAACTTCTTTTTTGTTTCTAAACCACAAAAACTACACTTCATACCTTACCTCCTATTCAACTTTCTATATTTCGCAAGATTATTCATATACTCAATCTCTTTAATAGCAGCTTTCATATCCCTACTTATACTATCCGATAAAAATACAACATCACCAAAATTATCATAGTCCTTTCTACCTACTCTGCCCGATATCTGAATTAATGCAGACTTCGTGAAATTTATATGCTTGGCATCGAAAACAACTACATCTAAATAGTCAAAAGTCACACCACGTTCTAATATAGTTGTCGTAATAAGAATATCTAGTTCTCTATTATAAAATTTCTGGATTTTCTCACTTCTATTTTCATCTCCACTATAGACGAAATCTATCATTATTTCCTCAGAAATATATTTTTTTAAATACAACACCGCGGTCTCACACATACCTATTTCAGGCACAAATATCAATATTCGTCTATCTTTTTTCAATTTTTCTTTAATAAACTTAGCTATAAAGTACGATTTTTTAGAAAAATCGAATACGTCAGGCTTATCAATTTTTATTTTCGGAACAGGTAATAAATATCTGTGATACCTTATAGGGATTTTTATAACTTCATCGACACTGGATTTCACTAATTCAGAAGGTGTCGCTGAAAGAAATACAAGCACACCATCATCTTTCAAACTTGTTTTAGCTCCATTTTCTAAACATTCATCACCAGAATACGGGAAAGCATCGACCTCATCAATAATAACAATATCAAAGTAATTGTAATATTTAACAAGTTGATGAGTAGTCATAATATAGAAATTCGAATCTCCAAAAGTCTTTTCCTCACCATGCAAAACACTCATTGGATAGCCACTAAAATCACGCACAAATCGTTCGGATAATTCTTTAACTACATCTCTTCTTGGAATTGCTAAGCATATATTCTTATTACCGAGGATTGCACGATATATAGCATCATAAACTATTTCTGTCTTACCCGCCCCACAAACAGCCCAGATTAAAGTACTCTTCGCACTTTCTATGTTCTCCACTAAAGTCTTACTTGCCATTTCCTGAACATCACTTAACTCAACACTTGGTTCTTTCGGTACTTTTAAATCTAAAATTGGTATATTTATATGAAACTTTATAAAATAATTATCACTTCTACCAAAATTTATACATCTTCTACAATATGTAACTTTCTGGTTTTTATTAATAAATGTAAAAAATTGTTGCTGATCTTTATTATCACATTGCAAACAGTGAAACTTACCTTTATCTTCATTTACTGAGTATAATTTACTTATATATTGACAATTATCTAAACAATGAAGTTTAATATTCATTTTTAGTAATTTGGATATAGATAAAAGCAGTCCATTATACCTCCTTAAAAAAGTTAAATCACTCTCTTTTAGAGTATAGACTGCCCCTGTCGTTATTTCGTTATATATTTCATCAAAATCCGAATTGATTTCTCCAAAATTATCATAGCTCTTTTTAATTTTTCTATAATTTATATTCTTGTCATTATTACTCATTTTTGAGTAATAAACTATATAAATTGCTTCTATAAATTCACAGTATTCCCTAAAAAACATTTTCTATTACCCCTTATCTGTAAATTCTTATAAGAATTATTTTCAGTAAATTTCCTCATTTAGTTAACATTTTAAGCTTCTAATATTCCTAGTTAACTACATAACATCTATATTTAATTTTATTTTAACAAAAATATATTTATAAAGCAAAATAAATGTACATTTTATAAAAGTGACATTTTTATGCAAACTATGTTGCTAACGTTATCAAAAAGTGGTATAATAAAATTATAAAAAAAGGGGGAACCCCCTATAAAGTAGCTAAGCTGCTTTATGAAAGGAGTGCTTTAAAATGTTAAGATATCAAGTACGAGGAGAAAATTTAGAAATTACTCAAGCTATTAGAGAGTATGTTGAAAATAAAGTTTCTAAATTAGAAAAATACTTTGCTGACAGTTTAGAAGCAAACGTTTACGCTAATGCTAAAGTATATAAAAATAATAAGAAAAAAATCGAGATAACTGTTCCTCTTAAAGGAGTTACACTTCGAGCTGAAGAAACTAACGATGATTTATACGCTGCTGTTGATTTAGTTGTTGACAAACTTGAACGCCAAATGAGAAAACACAAAACTAAAATCAATAGAAAAGGTCGTGAAAAAGGATTTGCTGAAGAAAACATCCTTACTAGCGAGTTAGAAGAAGCTGAAGAAACTACTTTAGACCTTGGTAAAGTAAAACAACTTAAAGTTGAAGCAATGACAAGAGAAGAAGCTGTATTCCAAATGGAACTTCTAGGACACGATTTCTTCGCATTCTTAGATAACACTACAAATGAAATTTCTGTAGTATATAAACGCCATGACACTGGATATGGAGTATTAGAAATTTCTAAATAATTAATATTGAGTTTAAACACAATCAACCATCTTCCGTAGGTGGTTGATTTTTCTTTGCAAATACAATAAAATTAAATTGAAGAAAGAAAATAAGTATAGAATTTCTTTTGTATTTTTTCATACTCTTATGAGAAACATTTTATACTAAACATATTAGGAGGATTTTTATGACTAAAAAAGTTGCTTTATTCGTTGAAAATGGAAGTGAAGAATTAGAGTTAATTGCACCACTAGACATACTACGTCGTGCTAATATTCGCGTTGATCTAATTTCTGCAAACAACGAAGATTATATAACTAGCTCACATGATGTAAAAATAATAGTGGATAAAAAAATTGATGATATCGATAATATTCTTGATTATGATGCAATAGTAATCCCAGGTGGAATGCCTGGCAGCACCTTACTTCGTGATAATGAGAAAATAATTAAATTTTACCAAGAAATGTATAATGCTAATAAATTGGTTGCTGCTATCTGCGCAGCTCCTGTCGTACTAAGCAAAGCAGGGATTCTAGAAGATAAAGAAGTAACTTCTTATCCAGGATTCGACAAAGAAATAAACTGCAAAATATACAATAACGAAAAAGCGGTAATCGTTGATAAGAATGTAATCACTGCTCAAGGTCCTGCCGTTGCTATTCTATTCGGTTACGAAATCGTTAATTATCTATTTCAAGATGACACCGCACAAAACATTAGCAATGGTATGCTAGTTCCAGTATTAAAAAATAACTTATAAAACACATCAAATAAAGACCTCAGATTTAAATATCTGAGGCCTTTTCACTATTTCATTATTTTGTTAATTCTTCTAACTCTTTCATTGCAGCTACCACAACTTCTGGGGTACAAACATCAACGGCAAGTTTAAATGTTTCTTTTTCACTAGCTGCAAATTCAGCAATTTTTTGCATTTTTTCTTCTACATCTTCTGTTACATTAACACAAGCTAAATTATAAGCTAAATCATTAGCTTTATAGAACGGAACAAGTTTCTCAACTTCTTCTCTTTTTCCTTCAGCAAGTAATTGAACTAAGATACCATAAGATACTTTTGTTCCGTGCAACACAGAGTGTGTTTCTTTAACTAAACTCATACCATTGTGCACTGCGTGAGCTCCTGCCATACGTCCATAGTGAACACCGAAGCATCCAACACATCCTGAGATAGCAAATACTGTGTCTACAGCATTTTTGAAGCTTTCAGTTACTTCACCTTTTGCCATAGCTTCCAATGCACCATTAGCATCACGAAGAAGAACATCACGAGTAATTTTAGCTGCTTCTAATCCCATTCTTACAAAAGGATCATTAAACTTGTTATTTCTCTCTACTAATACTACTGCTTCATACCATTTAGCTAAAGTATCTCCAATTCCCGCTACGAAGTATTCTTTTGGTGATTCTAATAATAGGTCTAAGTCTGCGACACAAGCATAAGCTGTACGTTTAAAATATGCAACCTCTCTAAATGTGTGATCTGGGTGATAAACTGCTGCTACTGGCGCATATGGTGCACAAGTTGCGATTACAGTTGGTACTGTCATATACTCAACATTTAAGTTTTGCGCTACTCCTTTAGCAGTATCGATAACACGTCCTCCACCTACTCCAAGAACGACGTCAACACCTTCTCCATATTCATCAGCAATACGTTGCATATCCTCAAAAGATGCCGAACCATCATATTTAGCTACCCTAAATTCTCTATTACCTTTATAAAACTTCGTAAACGCTGCGTAAGATTTTTCTCCAGTAACAATCAAAGGAGTCTTAAACCCTTCTAATCTATTATCAAGTGCAGACAATGCCCCACTTCCTGAAATATATTCACTTACCCCTGGTCTTGCTACATTTGCTAATTCAAACATTTTACATCTCTCCTTTGTTGTTAAATTTCATAATTTTTATTGTGTAATTACGATTATAACATTTCCGAAAACTAAAATCAATAGTAAATTAAAACCTTTTAATTTTCTGATAATTTAAAAGAAAAGTATTCAGGAGTAATTTATAAACATCTAAAATTGAAAAATCAAGGTAATCGATGAAGAAAATTCTCACCATCTCAATTACCTTGATCTTATATTATTTTGGGAAAAATATAGTGCCCTCTTTCTTAGTCTGACCTTTAGTTATAGATTCTACTATAGTACTAGCTTTTTCTAAGGCTACTATATCACCATTTAATTTTTCAATTAATATCTTTCTACCTTTATATGGACTATAAACACTCGCTTCTATATTCTCAATCCTTAAATAATAACGCTTATCTAAACTATTTTCCTTAAGCATATTTTTTATCTGAGCTAGATTTTCTTCGTTATAATCTACATACTCAAATAATTTTCTGTTTTGTAATCTTTTTGCTAAATCAGCAGCAATTATATCTTCTTTATCTTGAATAAGAGCGCAACAATATAATAGTGAATTTTCATCTAGTTTAAAATATTCATCTACACTAACTTCAGATTTCTCTAAGAATGGAATCAACACCTTCATATCTTCAAAATAATCTTTATCTACTTTGAAAATATCCTTCAATCTATTAAATAGTTGAATAAATACCGTCTCATAACTTCTAGCTACAGGATGATAATAAACCTGCCAGTACATTTGGTATCTCGCCATAATATAGTCTTCTACACTATGAATACCAGTATATTTAACAACAATTACCTTTCTACCTTCACTTGTTTTTCTTACGCGCATTGTACGTAATATTCTTTCAAGATCAAATTGTCCATAACTCGTAGCTGTAAAATAAGAATCACGTAATAAATAATCCATTCTATCAGCATCTAATTGACCTGAAACAATCTGATTAAGTATATCATTTTCATGTGTATGTTGAATAATAGAGACTATATCTTGTGGCAACTTTTCTGAAACAGCTCTTAAAATAGCATTAAGTTCTGTATTACCTAATATTATTTTTGCTGTATATTCCTCGTGACTATGATTAGTAACATGCTCAAATGCATGAGAAAACGGACCATGACCCACATCATGTAATAATCCGGCAAGCATCACACAAACTTTCTCATACTCTGTTAGTTCAACACAAAGCGACTTAACCTCTGTAACCATTCTCCTAACAATCTCATAAACACCTAACGAGTGAGAAAACCTAGAATGTTCAGCCGTTGGATAAACTTGAAAATCTCCCCCTAATTGTCTTATACGGCGTAATCTTTGAAACTCCTTACTATCAAGACAATTCCAAATTACTTCATAATGAATATGAATATAGCTATGTACTGGATCTTTTAATACTTTAGTCTCATCTAAACTCTTTAATTCCATCACTTTTCCCCCTATTACAATCTAAAATTTTTACTATATTTCTCTTTTATTATATCAAAGCACAAAAAAAAGACAAGCCTAAGCTCATCTTTTTCACTCTTATTCTTATTTTTCGTCTACTACGTATGGTAAAAGTGCCATGTGTCTAGCTCTTTTAATTGCTGTAGTTAACATTCTTTGGTACTTAGCTGAAGTACCTGTTACACGACGTGGTAAGATTTTTCCACGTTCAGAAATGAATTTTTTAAGTAATTCTACATCTTTGTAGTCGATAAATTCTACGTTATTTTTAGTGAAATAACATACTTTTTTACGACGACGCATGTTGTTACGACGATTGTTAGTTACTGCCATTGTGCATGTCCTCCTATGTAATTTTAGTCTTCTTTAAACGGATTTACTACATCCTGCATGAAGTCATCATCTAAGTTACTTGGGAAGTTTTCCCCAAAATCAGAGAATGATGAACTGTCATTAATAAAATCTTGCATAGCTGAATTAGCTTGTCCAAAGTTTTGATTAGTATTGTTGTTATAATAATTTTGATTATTGTTATTATACGCTGGTTGTGATTGAGGTTGATTAAAACTCATTGAGTCAAAACCATTGTTTTGTCTACTATGTGAGCTATTTTTAGATTCAAGGAATTGAACAGTCTCTGCTACTACTTCAGTAACATAAACTGTGTTTCCATCTTTACCTGGATAATTTCTAGTCTGTATTCTACCTTCAACAGAAATCAGACTTCCACGTCCTAAGAAACGTGCCATATTTTCTGCTTGCTTTCTAAAAGCTACACAGTTAATAAAATCTGCTTGTCTTTGACCATTTTGGTCAGTGAATGTTCTGTTTACAGCTACTGAGAAATAAAGCATTGGAATATTCGAACTAGAATATCTCAATTCTGGATCTTTAGTTAATCTACCTACTAATACTACACGATTTACCATAGTATTTCACCCCTTATTTTTCTAATCTTACTACCATGTGACGGATGATGTCATCGCTAATTTTTGCTAAACGATCGAATTCTTTTGTAGACGCATCTGTTGCTGAAGTTAATTCTACTACATAGTAGTAAGCATCACTGAAGTCTTCGATTTCATAAGCAAGGCGTTTTTTACCTAAATCTTTAACTTCTACTGCTTCTGCACCTTCTGAAAGAATATTTACGAATCTATCAACCACAGCTTTTTTAGCTTCTTCATCGATACGTGGTTGAACAGCAAACATTACTTCATATTTTCTCATGTGTGTGTTACCTCCTTTTGGTCTTTGCGACTCTCTAATCTATTAGAGAGTAAGGAGTAATAAAATTACTCTAGCGACTATTATATCAAGTATAAAAATAAAAATCAACTAATAACCATATTTTTTGAAAATTTTTTTAGGCTAATATTTAAGAAACCTCTTAATTATTTAGTCACTAAAAAATTCCACTATAAACTATTCAATACACCCCTTACTAAAAAAATATCCCCTTAAAAAACTCTAAGGGGATTTCTTATTACTCTTTAACTCTAAATGAATATACTAAAACTAAAATTAATAGTATTAATAAGCTATATAGTGCAAACGATGCACCAATAGCATTAGCGAAAAATAATATAACCGTTGTTCCTATTGGTACTGAAATAGTAATAATAGTACTAAAAATACTATATATTGACGTTTGTTTCTCCTCAGGAACTGATTGTAAAATCAATGCATCTAGTTTTGGATTCGATATCCCTTCGAAGTAACCTATTATTACAGTTAAAATAATAAGTATAAATTTATTTTGAAGTATCAATAGATTCCCTACATACATAATGAATAAAATTATTTCTAATATAGCATTATTTCTCAAACTCATATTTTTATAAAAACTAATTTGATAGACTCCTCCGGCAATTGTACTGAGTACTTCCACAATTTCTAATAAAGTGATCGTATAAGCAACATTACCAAATAGTAAGCTATCATTTTTTACCAAAA
>CALHQV010000342.1 GCA_938038035.1 uncultured Gemella sp.
AACTGATAGTGTTTTTGTGATAAAATATATACTATATAACTGTAACTTGCAGTTGCATAATTAAAAAAGGAAAGTTAACATTATGTATAAATCAAAAAGACAAAAAAATAAATCTTTTGATTGGTATGGCTTAAGCCAACGTTTCTCTATTCGTAAGTACCATTTTGGTGCTGCGAGTGTGTTGTTGGGGACAGCCTTGATTTTGGGTGCTGCCCAAACGACTGCCAAGGCAGAAGAAGCAACTACTGAAAATAAAACAGAAGCCGTAACCCCTACTTCAAAAGATGCTGAGGCGGCAGCTACTCCGGCTAATGTGACCTTGCCAGCTACTGAAGCTACAACAGGTGCTCCTGTTCTAGATAAAAAAGAGTTGAGCGAAGAAGAAATCGCGAAGTTAGCTGCTGAAGTATCTAAAAAGGATGAAAAAGCATCTGAAACAGCTACAGCTGAAAAAAGAGAAGTATCTGACAAAGAAAAAGCAACACTAACTGCTCCTTCAACAGACAAAAAAGTTGATAAAACAGTTGATGAAAAAGCTGATAAAAAGGATGAAAAGAAAGCAGAAAATCCAATTACTGCTACAAAGAAAATCCTTGAACAATTGACTTCTGAAGCTGAAGTTCTTAATACAACTGCAGCAAACTATGCTGAGAAAAAAGTTGAAGATAAGTCTTCTAAAGAAGCTATTGCTGCTGCAGTAGCAGCGGCGAAAGTAGAAATTACTGCATCTAAGAAAGTTCTAAACGAAAAAGATGTTACCGCTGAGCAATTGAATCTTCAACTCCAACGTATCTCATCGGCTATCGAAGCAGTTTATACTGAGATGAAACGCGCAGGTCATATCGGTAAAGTTGAGGCAGTGTTGCCAGGCGAAACAGCAACAGCAGTTAACATCAATACTCCAATCAATAAAGTAACAGTTAACAATCTTGGATCATTAACGGACGAAGAAGTAAGAGCTATCGAAAAAGAAATTCGTACAGCCAATCCAGATTTGAAACCAGAAGATAAAATTGAAGTTACTGCTGAAGGAGCAGTAAATAGAACAGTTGCAAAAGTAATTCTCGCCAACGGCCGTGTGGATCAAGCAGGTAATAAAGAGCACGGTTTTCTTATAGGTGATGTCGCTTTCGGTACAGCTGGTGAGAAAAACTATGACCAATTAAGAGAAGGAATTAACTGGTTCGATTTCGCTAGAGCGAAAATTACTTATGCAGATGGAACAAAAGTTGGTGAAATCGAATATGTTGATAATGCTCCAATGGTTAACTTTACAAGTTCTAAGGGACGTAAAGAAAGAGGACGTTTCACAATGGTGCGTACTGTTTTAGAATCTGCTGCACATCCAGAATTAGTTGGTAAGAAGACAAATTCTGCTGAATTCTTAGCGTCTGGCATAGGGAAATATACTCTATGGAAAGACCAAGGTATGGTAGAAAGCGAAGTAAAACAAAATACTTCACAGGGGAAAAATAGTAATGAGGTTTACGAAGCACTCCAAGAAGGTATGCGATTTGAAGTGCCTACTAAAGTAAAAGGTTACGTACTGACAGCGACTGTTTCTTCTTTATCTCGTAAAAAAGTACAAAATGAAGTTGCTAAGCTAAATAATGCGGATGGAGAACCTGCAAACATTAACCGTTCTAAAGTTGATGATCAGGTTGTACGAGAAGATGTGATTCTTACTAGACAAGATACAGGGTATAGTCATCTTCGTTTAGCAGGATTCCCTACTCAATACACAGATTCTACAGGTAGAGTCCGTGAAGGACTAACGGCATTTGCATCAGCATATGATGGAGGTAACGTTGGGGTTAAATTCCAAGTATCTGCGACATATAATGGTCGTCCCGTTGCTGTAAATGCCATTGCTGCCGATGCAGAAGATTTATCTGCCGCAGAATTTACACAGTTTGAAACTGACGGTACACCATGGCAAGAATTCATGCGAGTGAATAAAAATAAGGCGAATTCTCAAGGGTTAAAACCAAATAAAAATATTGACGGGAATTTTAAAGATGCTAAGAATAGAGTAACAGGAAAGTTCGAGCTTCTCGGCTATGATTTCTCTGAATGGAATAATAAGACAGAAAACGGATATGGAAGTCAATTGTTTGGACCTTTTGTATCTGGTGTGAACTCTAAATATGATTTACCTATAGGGTTGACTCAAGATGTGAAAAATCTTGGCGTATATATAAATTCAAGTGGTAACCAAAGTGCAAGTATTGGTTTCGTAGTATATGATGGTGGGGATGCTCCTGCTTCATATGGTTCTGCTCAACACGTTATCGGGAACTTCAATAAAGAAAAAAATGGTCAACAAGTTACAGCGACTCAACCTTATCTAGGTGATACGCCAGCGGATTCTGACTTTAGAACAGTTGAGAAAGAAAAATCTGCTGCTTGGGTGTTAGATGATGTTGTATATTCTGAAACTTATAAAGAAATTTCATTAACAAGTGGAACGACTCAAGTAACAAACCAAAAAGGACAAACAGGTACGTACTACCTAGATGGAAGAAATCCAGTTATTCGTTTAGCGGATGGTAGTCAGGTTGCTATTAAAGCAGGAGAAATTCTAAAAACATTAAATACAACAGCTGATGGTGATGGATTACCTGTTTCAGGTATATATAATATTGCTACAGGTGGAGTAGGTATTGGAAATCTACCTGATGAAGGAGAAAATCAATTACTAGATCCTACAGTAGCGACTAGATATACATTAAAAACAGCTTCAGATACGCAATACGTATTTAAAGGTGTAAGAATTAATCGTGGATTAAATAATGATGTTGCCTATGCACGTGGATGGGTTGATTTCAATAGTAATGGTAAGTTTGATCAATATGAAGCTTCAGAAATCATCACTGTAAATGAAGATGGTACATATGACTTTGTATTTAATAACATACCACAATTGCTAAATACATCAGTTGATAATGTAGGTGTTCGTTTACGTGTTGCTCTTGATAAAGGTGATTTAGCACTGCCAACAGGAGTTGCAGGTTCTGGGGAAGTAGAAGACTTCCAAACTCACGTAATTCACCCACCTAGAGGTACGAGAAATGTATCAAGTGGTTTACAAGGGAAACCTCAAAAGATAGAAGTAACTACTACTGATTTTTTCAAGGCAAATGGTAAAACAGAAGTTTCGGACTATGGTAACTGGAATCAAATTGAAAAGACAATTGCTCCTAAGTTTGTTTTAACTAGTTCAATGGTTGCTCGTGAAACTGCTACAGGTAACCGAACACATGTTACTGACCCTAAAGGGAACACAGTATATCTAGGTGAAGAAGTTACATTATATGATGCTCGCGGAAATGAGCTTGGAACTGGTGTGAAAGTTACAAACCCATTGAATAAGCAAACGGAGTATTATCTAAGTAAATATACTGAGTATGATAATGCTGGAAACAAAGTCGGGGTATATGAACTTAATAAAGCTAACAATGGAGACTATATTAAGAGTCAAACAGGTGTATCTAAGACTACTATTGACTTTACTCCAGAATTAGGATATGTAGGTACTGCTAAAGGTGTTGCAATCCGTGCTTGGGATGAAAATAGAATCTCAACAGGATGGGATGCAGATGACCAAACAATTAAAGAATCTAGAGAAAGTCTTACATTAGCAGATAAAGATAAAATTTTAGATTCTGTTAACAAAAATGTTAACAACACAACTTCTATGGATTCAACATATATTCCGACAGTAATCGACATCAAGCCAGTAGGTAAAGATGAAACGACAATAGATTCCCAAGGAAAAACTCAATCTGCTACTCCGAAAATTCCAGAATACGGAACAGTAGAATCAATTACGGAAACAAAAATTGCAGAAGCATCAATTCCTAAAGAACATGTGTTGATTAATAAAAAAGAACCAGTTACATTTGCTCACGAGAAAAATATTCCTGGAAAAATTTATGCAGAAGATACTAAAGTAACTGAAGAAACAGAATTAACATATGAAGATGGTGGAACAGAAACGTTCAAACCAGTAGATAAAATACCTGGAAATACAAATATCGCAGCAACACAAGATTTAACTATTACAGGAACTGGAAATGTAACGGTAAGTAATGTTCGTATTGCTAAAGGTACGCTTAGCACTAATGCAGTACCAGCAGGAGCAATACTAGAAGGATCAAGACCTAAAGCGGGAGCTCCTGTAACTGTACTAAGAAATGGTGCAGAAGTAATAGTGAATGCTGGTGGATATATTGAAAAAGGCGACCAATTAGTAACTCCATTACAAGTTCTAGGTGGTGATCAAACAACTACATGGAAAATCACTTTCCAAAAAGGAGATGTTATTCCTAAAGCTAGTGCTAATATCACACCAAGATTAGTTTCAGAGACAAGTGTAGACCAGCTAATTAACACTAAAGGTGAATCTTTAATCCTTGGTGGTAAAGAGTATGTTAATAACAATGATGTTATCCCTAAAGGAACTAAAACGGCAGGGAAAACAATAGACTTAGTAACGTTAACTCTTCCGAAAGCGACACATGTAAATCCGCAAACAGGAGAAGTAACAACTGTAGAACGCAGATATTCTAAGGTTACAGATACTGAAATCGTCATTGAAAATGAAGGGAAATACACATTAGTTCCTAAGACAACTACAAATGAAAAAGGTGAAACAGTTTACGAGGATGCAACAGTTGTCTTCACTCCACACCCAAGCTTCGTAGGTGTAGGTACAGGTGTAACAATCAAACAACCTGATATTGACTACGATAATCCAGATAAAAATGATAGTGTAAGAAGACGTTATGGAACTGACTATGGTTATGCAACCTATACACCAACCGTAACTCCGAACTTAACAGCAACAATCACTCGTAAGATTCACTATGTTTATGAAGGTGATACATCTACAGCTGCCAAAGATAAAACACCAATCTTAACGATCGACGGTAAACCAGTTACAAACGAGCAAACATTAACATATAATCGTGACTACGTTGTTATGTCTCAAGATGGTCAAACTGAAAAAGACATCACAGTAGCAACTGAGATGACATTAGAAAGACCTATTACAGTTGATCGTTATGTGCGTAAATCTACTGGAGAAGTAGTAAAAGAGCCAACTAAGGTTACAGTGTTGAAACCTGGTGACGTTGTTAAAGCTGGAACTGAATTACCAGCAGGTACAGTTATCGTTGGTGCATGGAAATCTATCAACCCAGAAAATGATCACTTCACAAATATCATTTCTCCAATATTAAAAGGTTATACTGCAGAAGTTCAATTACCAGAAAACGAATATACCAAGAGTGAGAAAGACGGAGTACAATCACATGTACGTTCATCAAATCAAACTCCAGTAGGGGTCTACACACCAACTATTAAAGATGGTAAGGTAAATTCGCAAGACGTAGGTGCTTATGAACCAATGGTGTCAGCAGTACGTGCAGACAACAAAGATGATTTTGATGTTTATGTATACTATAAAGCTGATAAACAAGTAGCTCGTGTTGTATATATCGATATGGATGCTGCCAATAATGCAGACCAAGGTGTATTAGAAACACATACAGGTTCAACATTAGAAGCTAATAAATCAGCGACAGATACAATCACAAAAGATGAAACACTTTACGGTGATTCAGCAACTCGTATCAAGTACTCAACAGCAGCAACTATTGCGAAATATGAAGCTATGGGATACGAATTAAAACGTGATGGATTCACAAATGATGATGATGGAAATCGTATCGTCGGTGGACGTAAATTCGACGAAGAGTCAGTAGCAGATTCAGTAAATGCAGGTGAAAAAGCACAAAACCAAACATTCTATGTATTCTTAGGACACAAACGTGATACAGGAGCTAAGACTGAAAGAGCTGATGTAACACGTACAATTAACTATAAATACAAAAAAGATGGTTCAAAAGCAGCAGAATCTGTAACAGAAACATTGAACTTCACACGTAACATCACTATCGATATGGCGTTAGCAGCAGCTGCCTTCCCAGAAGATACAGCTACATTCAATGCAGAAAATACTAAAGCTACTCCTGAAGAAAAACAAGCAGCGCAAGCTAAGTATGCTGAGGTAGAAAAACAATACAATGCAGCAGCAGAAAAAGTTAAAGAAGATTCTACTACAGCGCAAGCATTAGCAACAGCAGATAAGGATGTTACAACAACTGAAAAAGCATTAGCAGATGCTAAGAAAGCAAACAATTCATTAGTTATTACAAGTGAATCTACACAAGCTCAGAAAGATGCTAAAGCGGTAGTAGAAGCAGCTTTACAAGCAGCGCAAACAGCTTACGATAATGCATTAGCAGCTCGTAATACAGCTAGAACAAACTACCTAGCAGCAGCTAACTCAGATTTAGCTAAAGCAGTAATCACTACGCAAAAAGCTCTAGAAGCAGAAAATGCGAAAGTAGCAGCAGCTAAAGCAGAATATGAAGCCAAAGTGAAAGATAACAATGCTTCTGATGCTGATAAGAATGCAGCGTTAACTAAGTTTACAGATGCAATAGCACTAGCAAAAACAGCAGCAGTAAATGCAACAGCAGCGCAAAAAGCATTTACAGATGCTAAAGATGAAAAAGAAGCATTAAATGATGCGAAAGTAGCAGAAGCAGTTAAGAATCAAGCAATTCAAGATCGTGCTAACACTACTCAAGCAGCTAAGGAAGCAGCTCGTCAAGCATATTATGATGCAGTAATTGCTAAAGTTAAAGAGGAATCTAAGAAAGAAACTCCAGACAAGAATAAGGTAGCAGCTGTGAGCTTTGGAGAATGGAAAGCTCTAGGAAGTTCAGCAACGAACTTACCAACAAACGAACAATTATCTGAAGCTGAAAAACAATCTGATAATGCGTTCAACCATGTAACATCACCAACTATCACTGGTTACTTAGCAGATAAAGTAGCGATTGATAAAACTGATGCAATTGACCCATTAGCGGATGATTACGAAGTAGATGTATTCTATGAACAAGGTGAACAACGTGCAATAGTTAAGTTTGTAGAAGTAGACGCTAATAATCCTGATACTGTAATTACACCAGGTGTAGCTGAAGACTTAGTGGAAATTGGTAAAACAGGTGATAACTTCGCAACCCTTAACACAGCGGCAGTAAAAGCAGCTATTAAGAAACTAGAAGATAAAGGTTATACATTAGTATCTGATGGATTCGAAAATCCAGGAACTGGTGTAAGCAATACAACATTTGATAATGATCCTAAGAAAGATCAAGAATTTGTTGTTAAAGTTAAAGCTAAAGTAGTGGATATTCCATCATTTGATCCAACTAAACCAGTAAGTAACGATAATCCAAAACCTACTCCAGGTGTAACACCAATCGATCCAAATAATCCTACTGGACCAAAATGGACGGAAGACTTAATCAAAGCTGTAAAAGTTCAAGAAGAAGTAACACGTACTATTAAGTATGTTTACGAAGATGGAACAGAAGTACCAGCTGAAAAACTTACAGATGTAGCTGATAAGAAAGTGAAGACACTTAAATTCACTCGTCCAGGTAAGATTAATGTAGTTACAGGAGAAATTACTTACGGAGATTGGTCAGCAGATCAAACGTTCGATGCAGTAACTTCGCCAACTATCGAAAACTATACAGCATCAGTTGCAGGAGTAACTCCAACAACAGCGAATGTACCAGCTAAGACTGTATCAGCTACAGACAAAGACTTCGAAGAAGTTGTAGTGTACAAAACAAAAGTAATTACAGTGGATCCAAATTCACCAAATTACACAGAACCTAAGAAAGATCAACCAATCGATCCAACAGATCCAAATTCACCAAAATGGACTGATGAGCTACTAGCGAAACTTAAGAACAAAGAAGAAGTAACACGTACGGTTTCATATGTTTATTCAAATGATACAAACAAATTAAACCAAGCTGAAAAAGATGGAAACAAAGCGGGTGCTAACGTTGTTAAAGACAATACTGAAGTAACTCCATTTGTAACAAAAGTTAACTTTACTCGTGTTGCTAAAGTAAACCCAGTAACCAATGAAATCACTTATGAAGATTGGAAACCAACAACACCAGCTGGTGCAACTGCCCCTGACGATACATTAGAAGGAAACATAGCTGTTCCAGTTATCCCAGGATATGTGGCAACAGGAGATGTAGTTTCATCTAAGACAGATGTAACATCAGTTAAAGCAGAAGATAAAGATATTACGGAAAAAGTAGTGTACGAAGCTCTAGGTAAATACGTACCAGTAGTACCAGAAGGATTTACACCACCAACAATTGAAAATCCACAATATCCAAATAATGATACTGATCCTACAAAACCAGGTGATCCAACAACAAGAACAACGATTCCATATGTACCAGGAACTACACCAGTAGGACCAAATGGACAACCGTTGACACCGAAGAATGGAGATAAAACACAAGGTTACTTACCTCCAACTCCAACAACACCAACTGGTGATACAACAATTACCTACGTTAAAGACGGTACTCAGATTGCGGTAACACACTTCATCGAAGTAAACAGCGCAACTGATAAGACTGAAAAAGGTGCAGTAGCAACATCAATCGTTGATACAGGAGATACAGGAAAAGCATTCACAAAAGGACAATCTGTAACAGACACAATCAACGCGTTGAAAGCTAAAGGATACACAGTTGTAGATAATGGATATCCAACAGATGGAACATTTGATGCAGATGCAACTACTAACCAAGAGTACAAAGTACTAGTAACTGTTAAACCAGTAACAATTACCCCAAATACTGATGTTCCAAATCCAGAAGATCCAAATACACCAGCTGATAACCCAATTCAACCAGGTAAACCAATTGATCCAAATAATCCAGATGGACCAAAATGGACTAAAGACTTGATTGATAAGTTAAAAGATGCTCGTGAAGAAACAGTAACACGTACAATTACATATAAATACTCTGACGTAACAAGCGAACTAAAAGCTGAAGACGCTGCTAAAGCAGGTCAAAAAGCAGCTGACACAGTTACAAACACTGTAACATTCAAACGTCCAGTGACAATCGATCCAGTTACGAAAGAATTTACTTATGGAGATTGGGAAGCTACAAACGGAACTACATTAGCAGGTAAAGCAGTTCTTCCAGTGGTAACAGGATACGTTGCAACAGGAGATGTAGATTCATCTAAGAAAGATGTAGAAAACGTTACAGCAACTGATAACGACATTACTGAAAATGTAGTCTACAAAGCTGTAGGTAAATATGTACCAGTAATTCCAGATGGAATCACACCGCCTGCAAATACAAACGTAGATCCAAAACCTTATACAAACGATCCACAAGATGGTTCGAAAGTAAAAGATCCAGATCCAACGAACCCAGTGGTACCAGGAACAACAACACCAATCGTTCCACAAGTCCCAGGAACTACACCAGTAGGGCCAGATGGAAAACCATTGAAACCAGTTGATTCAAGTGATCTAAGTAAAGGATACGTACCACCAACACCAACAGATCCAACGAAAGATACATCAATTATCTACGTTAAAGACGGATCACAAGTAGCGGTAGTTCACTTCATCGATGAAAAAGGTAACTCAGTAAACGAATCAGTAGTTGAAACTGGAGATACAGGTGGAACTATTAGCACAACTAAAGTAGATGCGGTTAAAGCTGCGTTAGCTAAAGATTACGAAATAATCGCTCCAACAGATGCAACAGTATACACAGCAGATAAAGAAGGATTCTACAAAGAAGCAGATCGTACATTTGACGCTGTAAGAGATAAAGCTACAGGAGCAGCTGGTGAGAAAGTACCTAGCCAACAATATTATGTCATTGTTAAAGCGAAAGAACTTCCAGTAGTACCAACGAAACCAGTAAATAAAAATAATGAACCAGTAGATCCAACAGATCCAACAAATCCAAACAAACCACGTGATCCACAAACTACGGTAACACCAAAACCAACAGATCCAGTACCAAATGATCCTAAAGGACGTACTTATGGAGAATTAGGATTAGTTGAACAAGTTACTCGTACAATTGATTACGTATACGATAATGGAACAAAAGTTGAAGAAGACAAACTTGGAACTGCAAAAGATGAAAGAACTAAGACTTTAACATTCACACGTAATGCGAAAATTAATGCTGTAACTGGAGAAGTGACTTACTTAGACGCTAATGGAAATGCTACTACGAAAGAATTAGCACCATGGACTCCAGCAACAACAGATACATTCAATACTGTGAACTCTCCAGTAATTGATACTTACGTATTGTTAGATTCAAATCAAAAAACAATTACAGGTGAAACAGTAGTAGCAACTGATAATGACATCGCTCATAAAGTTGTTTATAAGAAAGCAGGAAGCATTAAACCGCAAATCCCTGCAGGAGTTACACCATTAACACCAGCAACTGATACACCGTATCCAAATAATCCGCAAGATCCAAGTGGAGTATTAAAACCAGATCCAACAAAACCAACGGATCCAACTCAACCTAATGGACCAATAACGCCAGTGATTCCTGAAGTACCAGGATACACACCATATGGACCAAACGGTAAACCATTAGAAAAAGATCCAAATGGCGGATATAAAGTTCCAGATCTTCCAACAGATCCAACTCAAGACACACCTATCGTGTATGTTAAGAATGGTTCACAATTAGCAGTTACGAAATTCGTAGATGTTAATGGAAATGGATTAGCAGCATCTGTAGTAGACTCAGGAGATGAAGGTACAAACTTCACGAAAGATGCAGATGTAACAGCAACAATCAACGCTATCCTAGCTCGTGGATATGAAAAAGTAGCTAACGTAAATGCGACTGAAAAAGAATATCCTACAGAAGCAGCAGATAAAGTGTTTGATAAAGATGCATCTACGGATCAAGAATTTACTGTAACGTTCAAAGCTAAAGAACTTCCAGTAGATCCAACTAAACCAGTAGATCCAAACAACAAACCAGTGGATCCAACAAATCCAACTCCAGAAAATCCAACGACTCCGCGTGACCCTGAAACACCAGTAACGCCAAAACCTGAGGATAAAGTACCAAACGATCCAAAAGGACGTACTTATGGAGAATTAGGATTAGTTGAACAAGTTACACGTACAATCAACTACGTGAAGAATGACGGTTCTAAAGCTGCAGATCCAGTGAAAGAAACATTAACATTCACACGTAAAGCGAAAATCAATGCTGTAACTGGAGAAGTAACTTACTTAGACGCTAATGGAAATGCAACAACTAAAGAAGCAGCTCCATGGACAGCGACGAATGGTACTGAATTTAAACCAGTAACATCTCCAACTGGAACTGAAAAACCAGAATTAGCTAACTACACACCAACTAAAGCTGTAGTAGAAGCTAAGACAGGTGTTAATGCAACAGATGAAGATATCGTTGAAACAGTAGTGTACAACCCTTCAACTACAAACGTTGATCCAAATCCAGTAAATCCAGGTGAAAATCCAGATCCAAATAAAGTAGTAGAAAACGATCCTAAGAAACGTACATTGAAAGAATTAGGATTGATCGAAGAAGTAACTCACACAGTTCACTACAAACTTGAAGACGGATCAGATGCAGGTATTGCAGACAACGTACAAACAGTGACATTTACACGTACGGCTAAGATTGATGCAGTAACAGGATCAATCCTTGAATACGGTAACTGGACACCAGATACGAAAGCATTCGCTGCAGTAGACACACCTGCGAAAGATGGATACATTGCTTCAGAGAAAACATCTACAGCAAACGCTAATGTAGGAGCGACAGATAAAGATACAGAAGAAACAATTATCTACCGCAAACTTGGTTCATATGTGCCAGTAGTTCCAGCAGGTGTAACACCTCCAGCGAACTTCGATAAGACACCAAAACCATATCCAAATGCGACTCCAGAAGATCCAACAAGACCAGGAACTCCAACTACACCAACTACAACAATTCCTGAAATCCCTGGAACAACTCCAGTAGGACCAGATGGAACACCATTGAAGAAAAATCCAAATGGTGGATATGACTTGCCACCAGTACCAACAGATCCAACTCAAAACACTACAATCACGTACGTTAAAGATGGATCACAAGTTGCGGTAACACACTTCATTGAAGTTAACAGTGCAACTGATAAAACAGAAAAAGGTGCAGTAGCAACATCAATCGTTGATACAGGAGATACAGGAAAGGCCTTCACAAAAGGACAATCTGTAACAGACACAATCAACGCTTTGAAAGCTAAAGGATACACAGTAGTAGAAAATGGATACCCAGAAAACGGAACATTTGATTCAGATGTAACTACTAACCAAGAGTACAAAGTACTAGTAACTGTTAAAGAAATTCCAGTTACACCAGACGATGTAACTCCAACTCCAGATACTCCAATCGATCCAAATAATCCAAATGGACCAAAATGGACTCCAGAGTTAATCAAAGAGTTAGAAGAAGGACGTACAGAAGACGTTAAACGTACAATCAAGTACATCTACTCAGACGGAACAGCAGTTGAAGATAGCAACCTAACTTCAGTAGCTGATAAGAAAGAGAAGACGTTAACATTCAAACGTTCAGCAACAATCAATCCTGTAACAGGTAAGATTACGTTTGGAAACTGGACTCCAGCTAAACAATCATTCGAAGAAGTAACATCACCAGAAATCGACGGTTATATTTTGGACAGAGCAACTGTACCAGCTAAAGAAGTAACAGAGACCTCAGGTGATATTACAGAAGTAGTAGTGTACAAGAAACTTGGTTCATATGTACCAGTAGTACCACCTGGAGTAACAGTACCACCAGGAACTGATACAACAGCTAAGGTATATCCGAAAGATCCAACGGATCCAACAAGACCAGGAACACCAACAACAGTGATTCCTCATATCCCTGGAGTAACACCATTAGACCCATCTACTGGTAAGCCATTAGAGCCAGTAACACCAGGTAAACCAGAAGACGGATATAAAGTACCACCAGTACCAACAGATCCAACACAAAACACTAACATTGTTTATGCGAAAGATGGTTCACAAGTAGCAATCGTTCACTTCGTAGATGAAGACGGAAATGCTGTTCATACTTCATTCGCAGAAGCAGGAGATGCAGGATCTAAATTCACTAAAGCAGGTGAAGTCGCTAAGATTGTTACAGAATTAGAAAAATCTGGATACAGTGTAGTTCCAAATAAAGCAGGTCAAGCTGAATACCCAGGAAAAGACGGAGAATTCGATAGCGTTGATGATAAAGGTGAAAACGGAGTTTCACAAGTTTACTACGTGACAGTAGCTAAACCAATTCCAGTAACACCGACAAATCCACAAAATCCTAAAGAAGATCCGAAGAATCCTAAACCAGGAGATCCAATCGATCCAAACAAACCAGATGGACCAAAATGGACTGAAGATGCTCTTAATAAACTAAACAACATTAAGACAGTAACTCGTACAATTACTTACGTTAAAGCTGGTACTGATGAAGAAGTATCATCAACTGAAGCACCAAAAGTAACTGACAAAGTAAACTTCAAACGTACAGCAATTGTAAATCCAAAAGATGGTTCTCTAGTAGGATACGACACAAATGGTGACGGTAAAGCAGATGTACCAGCAACTGACACTGACAGTGGATGGACAGCTGTTAACAACGACACTACATTTGATAAAGTAACATCACCAGTAGTTAAAGGATATGTTCTGAAAAATACAGCTCAAAAAGAAGTAGCAGAAACAACAGGCTTAACTCCTAAATCTGATAATGAAACTATCAAAGTAGAGTACGTACCAGTTGGAACATGGACACCGAAAGTACCAGAAGGTGAAACACCAATTAATCCAATTCCATATCCAAATGATCCAAAAGATCCAGGAAAAGTTGTAGATCCAAACGATCCAATAAATCCAAACGATCCAAACAAACCAAGTGTACCAGTGATTCCACATATCCCAGGAACAACACCAAAAGATCCAAATGGAAACCCACTGAAACCAGTAGATCCAGAAGATCCAACAAAAGGATATGTACCACCAACACCTACAACACCTACAGAGAACACTGAAATCAATTACGAAAAAGATACTCAAAAAGCAGTAACGAAATTCGTAGATCCAAGTGGGAACCCAATTCCAGGTGTAACGAACATCGAAGAAACTGGTAAATCAGGTGAGCCATTAACGAAAGCAACAGAAGTAACTACAGAAATTGCTAAGTTAATTGCTAAAGGATATGATCTAGTAAGCAACAACTATGGTAAAGATAATAACGGAAACTTTGACAAAGATTCTGGAAAAGATCAAGAATACACTGTAGTGTTAATACCACACGTTGAGCCAATTAAACCATTTGACCCAACAAATCCAGACGATCCAAATACTCCAAAACCAGGACAACCAATCGATCCAAATAATCCTGATGGACCAAAATGGACTGAAGAGTTAATTAACAAACTTGAAACTACTAAACACGTTACTCGTAAAATCACTTATGTAGAAGATGGTACAGATAAAGAAGTAGCAGACAAAGCAACTGACAAAGTAACATTTACTCGTGAAGCTAAGATTAACGTTGTTACAGGCACTATCGAATATGGTAAATGGACTCCAGTAAATAACGATACTACATTTGATAAAGTAACATCACCAGTAGTTCCAGGATACGTTCTGAAAGATCCAGCTCAAAAAGAAGTAGCTGAAACTACAGGATTAACTGAACACTCTAAAGATGAAATAATCAAAGTAGTTTACGTACCAGTAGGTAAAGTTACAATTACAGTACCACCAGGTGTAACACCACCGACTCCTGTAACGGATACACCATACGAAAACGTACCAGGTGAACCAGGTAAAGTTGTACCACCAAGTCCAACTAAACCACAAGATCCACAGGATCCAAACAGTCCGAAAGTACCAGTGATTCCACATATCCCAGGAACAACACCAAAAGTTCCACAAGACCCAACGAAACCAGTAGGACCAAACAACCCACTTGTACCGTTGAAACCAATCGATCCGAAAGATCCATCTAAAGGATATGAAGTGCCACCAGTACCAACAGATCCAACTGCAAATACACCAGTTAACTACGTTAAAGATGGACAAAAAGCTATCACTAACTTCGTAGATAACAATGGTAAAGTAGTATCTGATCCAGTAGTAGATCAAGGAGATTCAGGATCTAAATTCACTAAGTCTGGTGAAGTAGAAAGCAAGATTAAAGAGCTTGTTAAGAAAGGTTACGTTGTTACAAGCAACGATTACCCTTCAACAGATACAGATAGAGTATTTGACAACGATAAAGATAAAGATCAAATCTTTAACGTTAAAGTTACTCCACTGATTGTGCCTACAGATCCAAACAGCCCTGATAAACCACAGGTGCCAACAGATCCAACGAAACCAGTAGGTCCAAATAACCCACTGAAACCAGTAACACCATCTACACCAGAACCAGGTAAACCAGTATTCCCTGAAGATCCAAATAGCCCAGTATGGCCTGAATCAGTGAAAGATCTAGTTACAGAAACAACTGCAACTCGTACTATCACTTATGTGGATCGCAATGGAAAAGAAGTAGCAGCTACTCACACTGAAACAATCAAGTTCAAACGTACTGCTAAAGTGAACCTAGTAACTGGAGAAATCATCTACGGTGACTGGACAGTTGAAGGTAACAATACTATCTTAGATGGTAACAAGTTACCGAAAGTAGATGGATACATCGCTCGTGGTGGAGATATCGAATCATCTCAAAGAGATATCGAAGCAAAACCAGGTGTAAACATCACTGAAACAGTCGTTTATGACAAACTTGGATCATGGATTCCAAAATTACCGGAGGGACAAGATCAAGTTCCACCAACTCCATATCCAAACGATCCTACAGATCCAACAAAACCAGGAACAGATAAACCTAAAGTACCTTATGTACCAGGATTTATCCCTGTAGATCCAAATGGAACTCCATTGAAACCAGTTGATCCGAACGATCCAACTAAAGGATATGAAGTACCAGACGTACCGGCAGATCCAACGAAAGATACGCCAATCAAGTACATCCCTGTTCCTACACCAAATAATGGTGGTGGCAACAATGGAGGCGGAGGTGGTAATACACCAACTCCACAACCAACTCCAACTCCACAACCAGAACCTAGTCCTGCACCAAATCCTGTTCCAGTGACACCTGAGACTCCTGAACAACCAGTAGCGCCAGTGACACCAGAACAACCAGCAGTGCCTTCTACACCTCAATACATGGAAGGTCAACGTGAACTTCCAAATACAGGTACAGAAGATCATGCTAGCCTTGCAGCACTTGGACTTCTAGGAGCCCTAAGTGGATTTGGATTGATTGCTCGTAAGAAAAGAGAAGATGAAGAATAATCATTTTGATTCTCATTAGATGCTGACTTGCAATCAGATAAAGAAAGAACTTGAGATTTGCTATCTCAGGTTCTTTTCTTTCTCTTTTTGAAAATGGTATAATATAGTGAGAACGATAGAGGAGAAGTGTAAATTGATCGCACAACTAGATACAAAAACAGTCTATAGTTTTATGGAGAGTGTCATTTCAATCGACAAGTATGTGAGAGTAGCAAAAGACTATGGCTACACTCATCTGGCTATGATGGATATTGACAATCTTTATGGGGCTTTCGACTTTCTAGAGGTTACAAAAAAATACGGCATTCATCCTTTGTTAGGGCTTGAAATGAATGTGATTGTAGATGATAAGGATGTGAATCTGCGCTTTTTAGCTTTATCTAGTGTGGGCTATCAGCAGTTGATGAAACTATCAACATCCAAGATGCAGGGGGAGAAAGATTGGACAGTTTTATCTCAGTATCTAGAGGATATTGCGGTAATTGTGCCTTATTTTGATGGACTGGAGTCGCTCAATATAGGCTGTGATTACTATATAGGGGTTTACCCAGAGACACTGGCCAGAGAATTTCATCATCCAATTTTGCCACTTTATCGGGTCAATACATTTGAAAGTAAGGATAGAGAGGTTCTTCAAGTATTAACAGCGATTAAAGAAAATCTACCGCTCAGAGAAGTTCCTTTGCTTTCGAAACAAGATGTTTTTATGTCAGCAAGTTCTTTAGAGAAACTATTCCAAGAGCGTTTTCCTCAAGCCTTGGAAAACTTAGAAAAGCTTATTTCAGGTATTTCTTATGACTTGGATACTAGTCTGAAACTGCCTCGCTTTAATCCTGCTAGACCAGCAGTAGAAGAATTAAGAGAACGTGCTGAATTGGGGCTTGCTCAGAAGGGGTTAACTGGTAAAGAATATCAAGACCGTCTAGACCAAGAATTGGCTGTTATTCATGATATGGGCTTTGATGATTATTTCTTGGTTGTTTGGGATTTATTGCGTTTTGGACGTTCGAATGGCTACTATATGGGAATGGGACGGGGTTCTGCAGTTGGTAGCTTGGTTTCCTATGCCTTGGATATCACAGGGATTGACCCAGTAGAGAAAAATCTGATTTTTGAACGTTTCCTCAATCGTGAACGCTATACTATGCCTGATATTGATATTGATATTCCTGATATTTATCGTCCAGATTTTATCAGGTATGTTGGCAATAAATATGGCAGTAAACATGCTGCTCAAATTGTTACTTTTTCAACCTTTGGAGCCAAGCAAGCTCTACGAGATGTATTGAAACGCTTTGGTGTGCCAGAGTATGAATTATCTGCAATTACTAAGAA
>CALHQV010000343.1 GCA_938038035.1 uncultured Gemella sp.
AAAGATTGTTATTGGCTTTGATAATACTTTTGTACCAATGGGCTTCCAAGATAAAAGTGGAAAAAATGTTGGTTTTGATATAGATTTGGCGAATTCTGTCTTTGAAAGATATGGAATTAAGGTAGAGTGGCAAGCTATAAACTGGGATTTAAAAGAAACAGAATTAAAGAATGGAAATATTGATTTAATTTGGAATGGATATTCGAAAACTGCAGAAAGAGAAGCTGTTGTTCAATTCACTAAACAATATATGGTAAATGAGCAGGTCGTAGTTGTAAAGAAATCTAAAGGTATTAAAAATGTATCAGACTTAAAAGATAAGATTCTAGGCGCTCAAAATGGTTCGTCTGGATACGATACTTTTAATGAAAATCCAGAAGTTCTTAAAAATATTGTGAAGAATAATGATGCTACTCAGTACGAAAGTTTCAATGAAGCTTTAATTGACTTAGAAAATGATAGAATAGATGCATTGTTAATTGATAGAGTCTATGCGAACTATTATTTAAAACAACAAAACAAATTAGAAGACTTTAATATTTTAAATGCTGGATTCGAAAGTGAAGCTTTTGCAGTCGGAGCAAGAAAAGCAGATGTAATACTTGTTAATAAAATTAATGAAGCATTTTATGAAATGTACAAAGAGGGTAAATTCCAAGAGATTTCTAAGAAATGGTTCGGAGAAGATGTTGCAACTGAAGAATTAAAGAGAAAATAATGAAAAGTGAGGTGATCAAAGTACTGATTGCCTCATTTTTTGTAAAATGATTTAATAAAATATATCTTGGAAATACAAATAAGGGTGTCAACAAAAAAAGTTTACAAATATTAGTAAAAGTACTTGATTTTTTTAAGAATATTATTTATAATAAGTAGGTATGTGATTAACTCACTGAAAAATAACTCTGTTCGTATTAAAAGCGTTCAGGGCAGAAGGAGACGATAATAATGAGAGAAGGAATTCACCCAGATTACCGTAAAGTTGTATTCATGGATACTACAAGTGGTTTCAAATTTTTAAGTGGTTCAACTAAACCATCTAAAGAAACTATCGAGTGGGAAGATGGAAATACATACCCATTATTAAAAGTTGAGATCTCTTCAGATACACACCCATTCTACACAGGGCGTCAAAGATTCGCTCAAGCAGATGGTCGTATCGAACGTTTCAACAAAAAATACGGTATCAAGTAAGAAAAATAAAACAGACATTTCTTTATTGGATTGTCTGTTTTTATTCTATTAGTAATTGAATAATATAAGCCCGAGGGGATATGTAATGATAGAAAATAGAAAATTCGGATGGATAGAATGTATTTGCGGTAGTATGTTCTCTGGTAAATCGGAGGAACTGTTAAGACGCATAAAACGTGGAGTAATTGCAAAACAAAACGTTCTTCTATTTAAACCGTCTATAGATAATAGATACGAAGAGAATAAAGTCTCTACTCATAATGGAAATAGCTATGAATCTGTAAATATTGATAAAGCAGAGCAGATTTATGACTATATAAATGATAAAAAATATGATATCATAGGAATTGACGAAGTACAGTTCTTTGATGATAAAATTGTTGAAGTTATAAATAAGCTTGCTGATGATGGAGTTCGTGTTATTGTTGCAGGTTTAGATATGGATTTCAAAGCAGAACCATTTCATCCTATGCCTGAGATTATGGCTATTAGTGAAATGGTAACAAAACTTCATGCTGTATGCAATAAATGTGGAAAAGAAGCGAGTAGAAGTCAAAGATTGATAAATGGGGAACCTGCTAAGTATGATGATCCAATCGTAGTTATTGGAGCTAGTGAATCATATGAAGCTAGATGTCGTCATTGTCATGAAATTAAAAGATAAATTAGGAGGAACAAATGGAAATTTTTGGACAACTTGAGATAGTTGAAGAGCGTTATGAAAAGTTAAATGAATTACTTAGTGATCCAGATGTTGTAAGTGATACAAAAAAACTTATGGAATATTCAAAAGAACAACGTTCTATTGAAAAAACAGTTGCTGTATTCAGAGAATATAAAGATATAGTTCAACAAATTAAAGATACAAAAGAACTTCTGGAAATTGAAGAAGATAAGGAAATGAAAGAAATGATGCAAGAGGAGATTAAAGAATTAGAACCAACTCTTGCACCTATGAAAGAAGAATTAAAAATTTTATTATTACCAAAAGACCCTAACGACGGTAAAAACGTTGTTGTTGAGGTTCGTGGAGCAGCTGGTGGTGATGAAGCACAATTATTCGCAGGTGATTTATTACGTATGTACACTAGATTTGCCGAATCTCAAGGATGGAAAGTTGATGTATTAGAACGTTCTGAAACTGGAATCGGTGGTATTAAAGAAGCAATCTTCATTATTTCTGGTGAAGATGTATACTCTAAGATGAAATTTGAAAGTGGAGCCCACCGTGTACAACGTGTTCCTACAACAGAATCAAGTGGACGTATCCACACTTCAACTGCAACAGTAGTAGTGTTACCAGAAGCTGAAGAGATTGAAATTGATATTAATGAGAACGATATCCGTGTTGATACATTTGCATCAAGTGGTGCTGGTGGTCAATCGGTAAATACAACAATGTCAGCTGTACGTTTAACTCACATTCCAACAGGGGTTGTAGTATCTATGCAGGACGAGCGTTCTCAGATTAAGAATAAAGAGAAAGCTATGAAAGTTTTACGTGCTCGTGTATATGATAAATATCAACAAGAAGAACAAGCTAAATTTGATGCTGAACGTAAATCTAAAGTTGGTACTGGGGATCGTTCTGAACGTATTAGAACATATAACTATCCTCAAAACCGTGTTACTGATCACAGAATTGGTTTAACTATTCAAAAATTAGACCAAATTATGGAAGGTAAACTTGATGAAGTTCTAGAAGCACTTCGAATTGCAGAACAAGCTGAAAAAATGGCAGAACTTAATAAAGGTGAAGAATTATAATGAACAGAAGGCAAGCTATAACAAAAGCTTGTCTTCTTTTAAGAAGACAAGGAAAAGAAGAATCTCTGGCAAGATTTTTACTAATGTACATGCTAGATGAAAGCCCACAGTTATTCTCAAATAAGATATCAGAACAACTGTCTAAAGAAAATGAAGTAAAATATTTTTCTTTGATTGAAAAACATATTGAAGAAGATGTACCACTAAGTCATTTAGTAGGTTTTGAATATTTTTATGATAGAAAATATAAAGTTACTAAAGATGTCTTATCACCGAGGATGGAGACGGAGGAGCTTATATATAAAGTGATTGAATATGTAAAAGCGACTAATAGGAATAATTTGAAAATTCTAGACCTTTGTACAGGAAGTGGGATAATAGCTATTACTTTAAAAAAAGAATTAGAACAAGTTTCAGTTGATATTATAGCTAGTGATATTAGTGAAAAAGCTATCGAAGTTGCAAAAGAAAATGCACAAAATCATAATGCTGATATTAGATTTATACAATCGGATATCTTTAATAATATTGATGATAAATTTGATATTATTGTTTCAAATCCACCTTATATTGATCGTAAGGATGAAGTTACAATGCAGGATAATGTACTAAAATATGATCCACATCTTGCTTTATTTGCTGAAGAAGAAGGTATGTATTTTTATAGAAAAATTATAGAACAGGCTAATGATTATTTAGATGAAAATGGTGTTATATTCTTTGAAATAGGATATGATCAGAAAGATAAGATTATAAAATTAGCAGATATGAATGGATATTCAGGTGAAGTATATAAAGATATAAATGGCCGTGATAGAATGGCGTTTTTAGTGCGAAAATAAAAAAAACGGGAGTTGCTTAGAAAGGTATCTAAGTCAATAACTCTCGTTTTT
>CALHQV010000344.1 GCA_938038035.1 uncultured Gemella sp.
TATAAAGATATATCGTGTTGTTAAACTTGTTTAAAATTTCATTAAATTTATAATTTCTAGAATGTTCTTAGCCCCATGCCACAATTCCCTCTTTTTTAAAATCTCCCGATACATCAGTGAAACCTTGTAGAAATTGCATCAAATATTTTATATTAGAATTATCAAAAGTATTTATCTTTACTTCTTTTGATTTCGGATTGAAGATTAAAGTTTGTTTTTTTTTTATATTTTTTTCTGGGTAGATTTCATAATGATAAAATCCATCTATTATAGAAATTAACTTAAATGTCAACATATTTTCTACCTTCATTTCTTTCTTTTAAAATGTCCAATAACTTTGGTACAAATATAGAATAATGGACAACATACTGTTAAAAATTTATTTTGAAAATTCCCACATAGCTACTATTTCAGTTTTTAGTTCGTCATAAGACCATTTTTTTAACGTTCTTGTGTAACTATTTGGATCATTAATTATAAATTTCCCTTCATTATCTACTCCTGTTATCAAAACAATATGTCCAACAGTTGTAAACTTACCTGGATGAACAGAAGCGATAATAGGATTACCTTTATTCAATACAGATTTCATAGCTTCTTCGTTAAGTGATACACCAGTTGATTTAACTCCATACTCTTTAGCAATATAATCGAAGAAACTCCATTTTGTACCTGCATCTGTAAAGTATCCACTGGCATCTTCTTTTTCAGCAATATTTTTTGGCGTAATTGATTTATCATCTAATATTCCACTTAGTGCCATCGCTACACAAGTTGGCCCACAACCACCAATAGCAACGTTTGTTCCACCTAATTTATCATAAGCCCAACGTTTATCCCATTGGATATAGTAAGGAAACTTCCTATTAATTTCAACTGTTTCTCCTTGTTCAAACGGCGTTGCTTCTTGACCGGCAAGATAACCAAGTACATATTGTGTAGCATCTTTGTTATTAACTAGTAATTTTTGTTCAGCTTCTGGAAGGTTCTCTCTTTGTAAGTAAATTAATTGTCCTATAAGACTACCGTTTGCATTTTGAAGTAGATTATTTTCAACTCCATTTGGATTGGTAATAAATGGATAAGGTTGCGTTACCCCCTTAATACCATCTCTTGCATTAGCTACATTTTCTGTTTTTAATACATTAGTACTGTTATTTTCATCTTTTGAATTTTTATTAAACCAAGCAATCTTATTTTCATCTTTTAAAAATTTATTAAACCAAGTAATCTTATTACTTTGAATAAAGTAAAGTATAACTGTACATAGAATAATGAACACTATTGTCATTATTCTAATCCTTTTTCTTTTCATTATTACACCTCTCTATTTATTTTTTATGACTAAAATCACTCCTACTGAGATAACTATAATATATCCGATTAAACTTTGCAAGTCAGGTAACTCGTTAAAAAATATAAACCCTAAGATTCCCGAAAATAATACTTGAGAATAGTCGAAAACAGAAATATTCTTAGCCGCTGCATATTTATATGCAAAGGTTACACCATACTGACCTATTGTTGCAGAAGCTCCTGCTAGTATTAACATAGATAATTGATACATTGTCATCGCCCTGTAATCAAAAATTAAGTAAGGTAATAATAATATCGTAGATAATGATGAGAAAAAGAATATAATAAACTCTCCAGATACATTATGCCTTCCAAGATATCTTACACACGTATACGCTATTCCAGAGCAAAATGCTCCTAAAAGCGCTGCTAGAGCTCCCATACTTATTAGCCCCGCTCCAGTTGGCTTAACAATAAATCCTACACCAATAAATGCAATTACTATAGCAACAAATTGAAATTTTGTCATACGCTCATTAAAAAAGAAATAGGACAGTATTATTATTATAAAAGGCGAAAGTTTTTGAATAATTGTCGAGTCTGCAAGACTAATGTGTGAAATTGCATAAAAGTTAAATACTAATCCTATTGTACCAAAAATAGTTCTAGAAAATAGTACTGTCCACGATACTCTATCTGCAGGAAAATTAATATTTTTCCAATGTTTAATTAACGGTATTGACGATATTGTAACAGCTATAATATTTCTAAAAAATCCTTTTTGCATTGAAGGCAAATCGCCTGCTAGCTTTATAAATAGCGCCATCAATGAGAAACCGAAACCTGACATTATTATACAAAATATTCCCATTAGTATATTATTCTTTTTACCCATTATTAAACTCCAATATATTAAATATTTGAACAATTGTATTTTCAAGATTCTCTTTAGAAATTTTCTTATCCATTAATTGAAATCCATACACTCTTGCCTCTTCGTTAATTTTTTAGAACTCCTTGTAACCATTTTTCCTCCTTTCCAGAAATCTGTATCTTTATTATAAGGAAAGAGGAAGCTAATCAGAAGAGTATTAACAAAAATGTAATAAAAAATAGCTCAAAATCCATTGAACTATTTAGGTTCCACTATCTAAAATTTATTCAACTTCCTCTCAATAATTTCTATTGCTATTTTTAACAACTTATTAATCTCGTTAAATGAGTAAAATAAGTATCTGTTTTGAGATAGATAGCTTTGATACTTTGTAAGTTGACCTAAATAATTTTTAGTTAAATGAATTATTTCTTTGTTTACTCTGTTTGAGTTCATAGATACCATCCTTTCAGTGATGGTATCTTAACTCTAATAGAAAATTATAGCAAGTAATTAGGAATCTTCTTCGCAAATTGCTAAGTACAATTCATTCAACTTACTCAAAAACGTATCAGATACCTTACCTAGTGAAATCGTAGATTTTACTATTTCCGATATTTCTCTGTGAAGCGGATTATTTTCGTCATAAAGTGGGAGTTTAATTTTTAAATCAATAGAAATACTTCTATGACTGAACGTACTTAGTATATAGTTTTCAACAACTGGTGAATTTAGTATCCCACATATATAGTAAGCTTCATTTTCAGAAATATATAATTCTTCTTGATTTTTAACTTTCTCATTCGGGAATGGTTTTCTTTGTGAAATATAAGGAGCATGTTTAGCAGGAATAGGATTTTGAACTTCTCCCCATGAAGTGACTTTAGGACCTAATACTGCAGCAGCCCACTTACTATTATCTCTAAATACCACCTTGAA
>CALHQV010000345.1 GCA_938038035.1 uncultured Gemella sp.
TCGTTGAATTTAATATTAAATAATTATATAATATATTGGTACAAATAAATAATAAAATAATTACAAAGGAGTTTTTTATGGAAATACTAACTACCCTAGGTATATTTGTCATAATTGTAATACTTGGTTCATTTTTAAATAATCTTTTTCCACGTATTCCCGCAGCTTTATTCCAAATAGTACTTGGTGCTGCGGTAACATTTATTCCTAATCTACCACTTCATTTTGAGTTTGAATCAGAAATGTTTATGATGTTAATTATCGCTCCCTTACTATTTACCGATGGTTTCAACGCGTCCTTAAAGAATATCTGGCTATATAAACGACCAATTATATATATGGCAATATTTTTAGTTCTTGTAACGGTAATTGTTGTTGGTAGCATAATTCATTTATTACTTCCAATGATTCCATGGGCAGCATGTTTTGTTTTAGCTGCTATCTTATCACCTACAGATGCTGTTGCTGTTAAATCAATAACTAAAGGGATGAAGCTACCTAAAGGACTTATGGCTATATTAGAAGGTGAATCTCTTCTTAATGATGCTTCTGGTCTTGTGTCATTTAATATAGCTCTAGCAGCCGTTCTTACTAACACATTCTCTGTCACAAATGCTAGTTATAAATTTTTAGTAGTTGCAGGAGGTGGAGCAATCTTTGGACTTATTATTGGGATAGCATTCTCTTATATTAAGTTTATATTCTCAACAAAGTTTGCTGATGAATTTAATATTTTAGTTATTTTTCAATTAATAACACCAATTATAGTATTCTATCTTGCAGAACATATTGGGGTCTCTGGTATCGTAGCTGTAGTAATTACCGCTCTAGTTTACAACTACCAAAGAAAACTTCACTTGCTTACTATTATAAGTAGTGATGCTGCAGTAACTATAGATAGTACTCAACAAATAGCAAGTTATGTATTAAATGGCTTTGTATTTACATTTTTAGGGTATTTACTCCCAGAGATATATCATACAATGTTTAACAATAGAGAGATTGATATTGTATATGGATTCATTATTTCATTAGTTATTGTTTTAGGTCTAATGATTGTCAGATTGATCTTTGTATATTTCCACTACATATCATTCCAACCTCATCATTTCACAACCGCTAGAAAAACAGCAAAAATAATATTAAATAGAAAATTTGACAAAGATAACTATTCTAGATTTAGCTACTCTCTAATTGCTAGTTTATGCGGTATTCACGGTACAGTAACGCTTGCTACAGCGCTTATGATTCCAGTTGTAACTGCTACTGGGGATAACTTCCCACTTAGAAATACCATCTTATTTATTGCAAGTAATGTCGTGTTACTAAGTATTATTATCGGTACAATCGCCCTTCCACTTGCTGTTAAAGGAGAAGATGAAGAAAAAGAATATACTCAATATTCTCTTCGTGAAAAAACCCTAGAAGGAACACTTGAAGAACTAAAAGAACGTGATATTTCTAAGAAATCTGTCGAAGAAAAAGTTGCTTATGCTTTTGAAATAAAAATTTTACACGAACTAAAAACATACTTTAGAAATATACAAACTGGAAAATTTAAGAATGCAAATGAAGCATTGTTATTACACAAAAAAATAATGAAAGCACAAGACAAAGCTCTTCCTGAAATACTTAAGGACAATCCTAACATTGAGCAAATCTTGGAAATTTCTAAAATTATGCAACTTAGAAAATCTTTATTGTTCACATATTCGATGCCAAAAAACTTATTACTTAATTTAAGAATATATGTAAAAGAATCCAATCTAAAACGTCGTTTAACTCGTCATTTGGTTGCTAAAGATTTAACTCCAGAATTCTATGAGAAACTTAGAGAAAAAGTTCCAAAAAGAAGAAAAGGAAACTTCGTCAATAAATTAGATGAAATTAAACAAAGAGCCGAAGCTTCTTCTAGTCAAATTCAAGCTATTATTGATTGTTCGCCTACAGTAAGAGACGCACTTCTTGATATAGCTTATAAGGTTATTGATGAAAAGTGTTCAGATGAAAATACTGCAGAATTCGTTAAAGATGTATATAGATACTACTCATTCACCTTGTTTGAAGTATTTTTAGAAGATATCAATTTTGAAGAAGAACTTAAAGAACTTCAAATGGAAGCAGTTCGACTTTTAAAATACAGAATATTAACGATGAGAAAATTGAATTATATTTCTCTAGAAGATTCTTACACCGCTCTTCGCGACTTAAACTTCAGCGAATCTATGATTTTTCCTCGTGAGACTGAAGAAGAATAAAATTAAAAAGCTGACCTCAAGTTAGATTATTATCTAAACTATGAGGTCAGTTTTTATTTAGGTTATTTTTTATTTTTTAAATTCTACGACAAAATCGTAACCATGTTCTGTTTTTGCTCCGAAGTAAAAATCACTAACTTTATAGCCGCGTTTTTCTACTTTAGCAATTTTATCTTTTATAACTTCTTTTACTTGTTCTTTACTGGCGTCTTTTGGAAGTTGTATAGTAGTATCTTTATCTACATCTAATGCTCCAGCTATTCCTGGTAAAGTTTTTAAGTTGAAGTAAATATGTATATCTACCGTTTCTTTTTTCTCAACTGATCTTTTTGCTCTATTCTGAACTAATGGTGCTTTTCTAAAACCTGAATTATTAGCTGATGTAGACTTAGATTCTTTTGTGAATTCTACAACATAATCATAGCTATCTCCACCTTCAACGATTTGATCTAAGTCAGTAGTTGAAACAACTTTAAAACCTTGTTTTTTCAATTTTTCAATTTGGGCTTTTGTTTTTTCTTCAACAGCTCGTTTTAATTCTTCTTTAGGTGTATTTCCAGGTAAAGTAAGCATATTTTCCCCATCTAATTCTCCTAATGCTCCCGCAATATCTTTAAGAGCTGTTAGATTATAATAGATGTTTATTTTTTTAGTTTTATTAGATAAATCTCTTTTTACAACTTTTTTAGTTCTAACTTGAACTTCAGGAGCATTTCTGAAACTTGAAGTTCCTGTTTTCTCTTTAGTGAAAGTAACTACATAATTAAAGTTCTTCACATTAGTATCTTGTTCGAATACTATTTTTTCTTTTACTTTATATCCATGTTTAGCTAATTCTTGAGCCTTAGCTTCAATTTTTGCTTTAACTAATTCTTTCACTTCATCTTCAGTTGCTGAATTTGGAATAGCTACTGTATTATTTTCTCCTGGATCAGATAAAAATCCATTGATATCTGGCATTCCATCATAATTATAACTTATGTTTACTGTACCGTCTGGTTGATTTGCCGCACGTGCTATTCTTCTTGCTCTAACTTGAACTTCAGGAGCATTTCTAAAACTTGAAGCTGCTGATGCTGCAGCTGGTTGTGGTTTCGCAGTTGGTGTTGAATCTGAAGATGTTTCTGTTGCCGGCTGTGTTGGAGCTGTTGCAGTAGCTTCACCTGATCCATGTCCAATCGCTGTGCTTCCATTTTCAATAGTAGTACCTTCATTACGGCCATTTGTTAGATTATCTTTGTTATAGTTTGGTGCTGGTAATTCTTCACCTGGAACATTAATTTCATCAATTTTAGTTTGATATTCATCCGTCGCATCTACTGCTGCTTCGTGATTTTCAGCTTTATTTATCGCTTCTAATCCAGCTTCTTTTAATTCTTTTAATTTAGCTTCTAATTTAGCTTTTTCTGCTTCATCTTTAACTTTTTCAATTTCACTAAGTTTTGAAGCTGCAATTTTTTCAATAACATCTTTTCCATCTTTTTTCGCTTCCTCAAGTTTTTCATCTTTAGGTGCTACTGCTTCAGATGGAGTATCTACTTTTGGTGCCGAAGTCGCTGGTTCTTCTGCTTTTGGTGCTGGAGATGCTGGTTCCTCTGCTTTTGGCGCTGGAGATACTGGCTCTTCTGCTTTTGGTGCCGGAGTCACTGGCTCCTCTGCTTTTGGTGCCGGAGTCACTGGCTCCTCTGCTTTTGGCGCTGGAGTCGCTGGCTCTTCTGCTTTTGGCACCTCTGGTTGTACTGCTGATTCAACTATTGCCCCACCTAATACTTCCTTATGTTCTGGTTTTACAATCGCACCTTCTTTATCATTTCTTTCTGGAATATATTCTCTTCCTTCATTTTGAATTGAGTTTTTTTCTACTAACTCATATACTTTATATACAACTTTCGCTTCAATTGTATTTCCATTTAATTCATTATTATATAAAATTGTTTTTTGTACTAATTCTCTTACTACACTTGTATTAGGCAATGATTTTTCTTTCTTACTTTCTTTAGAAATAGAAGCATTATTGTTATTTATACTTACATCTGGTTGAACTATCTTAGATACTTGACCTTTTTTTAAATTACCTAAATTATAAGTATAATTTTCCCCATTAATTTTTGCATATACAATCGCTTCATAAGTATCTCTCTGTGCAGTTACATGAAATACTATATCACCATTGATTTCTTCCGAAGTAATTGTAAGATCTTGTGTTGTTTTATTACTACTCGTCTCTGAAATATTACCTACTTTATTACCAGCAAATACAGCTAATGGATTCGCTAATGTGAATAATAATACACTGGCAGTAGCTACCTTTGATATTTTTTTCATTTAATTTCCTCCTAAATTGTTGGTTGTTTTTTATAAAAATGAAGGTCATTTCTCTCTCTATTATTCTCTTATTTTTCTTATTTGTCAAGTATATAACATCCAAATATTTGAAAATTTATCTTCAATAATAATTTTCATTTTTCATCTTATTATCCTTTTAAAATTTTTAATTTA
>CALHQV010000346.1 GCA_938038035.1 uncultured Gemella sp.
TATAAAAGCAACTACTAATCTTCTTGTATTTTTTTTAATCCAGTTATTGTATTTTGTTTGTAATTCGGCTCTTTTTATCTCTATATCCATAAAAAAACCTCCGAAGTATATATATAAAATTATAACAAAATAAAAGAAAAGCTGCAATAAAATATATATTGTGTAAAATAGTGAATAATATTTGTATATATTGCTTAATTATGTTGATTGAATGCGAATAAATATGGTATAATTAAGTTGCCATATTATACACAAAATAGGAGGCATTATGTCTTATTCAAGAGATTATATATTTGAAAAAATAATAGAAAAACTACCTACTTTAAAAATTCATGAGAGGCGAGAAAAAGAAAGCAGTGTTTTTATTTTAGAATATGAAAATCGCCGTGCTAAGATTGATATAGATAGTTTTGTAAGGAAGCTAGGAGATAAGAAAACTAGCGAAAGTGATAAGAAGATAGAAGAATTTGTTTACTACATAGTAGGAAACTTCAATGCACAAAAAAAACTTTCTATAGATGAAATAACTGAGGGTGAATTATTGGAAAATATTTTTCCAGTGGTTAGAGCTAGTAGTTTTAACAAAGATAATGAGAAAAATCTTGTTAGCTTTGATCATACAAATGAAACTAGAATATATTTAGCTTATGATTTTAAAGATGGTTATAAATTATTAGATGGTAGTTTTTTAAGTAGATTTTCTAAAACTGAAGAAGAATTTTTAGGGTTTGCTAAAGATAATTTAGAAAAACTACCACTTAAGTATAATGTGGATGAAGTTGCAGGAAATAAATTCTATTTCCTAAATGCGAAAGACGGTTACGATGGGGCGAGAATAATCGATAAAAATGTCTTGAATTACTTTTATGATAAAATAGGTGATTCATTCTATGTAGGTTTACCTCATCAAGATACATTGATAATTGCAGATGTACAGAATAAGCAAGGACTAGAAATTTTACAAAAAATGATGGTGCATTTTTTTACAGAAGGACTAGTACCGATAACAACAATAACGTTTAAATACGATGGAAAAGAACTAGAGAGTTATTTTATTTTTGTAGAATAACTTTAAAAATTAAAATTAAGTATAGGAGAGAGAGTCATGTTATTTTTTTACAATAAGAAAATGTTAGGAGAAACATTATTAATTACTATTCAAAGTAAGGAAGAGGTAACATACGAGGACAAGAAGAATATTACACTAATTAAAGATGAGAATGGAGCTTTAGTTGGACTAAATATTTTCAATGTTGAGAACTTAAAATTAGATGGAGAAGGAAGTATCGATTTAACAGAAGATCAAAAAGAAATCCTTCAAAAACGATTAGAAAAAAATGGAATCAAAATTGACCTAGAAGGTAATAATGATGAGTTCTTCGTAGTTGGGGAAGTTTTAAGTTGTGAAAAACACCCAGATGCAGATAAATTAAAAGTAACAGAAGTAAAAGTTAATGAAGAAGAAACACTACAAATCGTATGTGGAGCTCCAAACGTAGAAGCAGGACAAAAGGTAGTAGTAGCTCTAAGTGGAGCAATGATGCCAAGTGGTCTATTAATTAAAAAATCAAAACTACGTGGAGTAGAATCAAATGGTATGCTATGTTCAAAACGAGAGCTAGGTTTACCACAAGAAGAAGGGAGAGGTATTTTAGTATTAGATGCAGATACTAAAGTAGGAACTCGTGTGAAAGATTTGAATCTTAAATAAAATCTAATTAGGAGGTGTAAAATATGGTGAATTGGAAAAAGTGGTTTTTAGAAGAAGATGAAGATGAGATATACGAAGAAGGTACAGCTAAAAAAGAGAAAAAAGATGATTTAGCTGAACGTAGGGAAAAAAGAGCTGAGAATAGAAGAAAAGAGAGAGTTTATCTTGATGAAGAAGAGGATTTCGAAATAGATTTTAGTTCTAATAAAACAAAAAAATCATTCGATGAGGAAGAAGTAAGTTCACGACGTGGTACAAGAAGACGTGATGAAAAGGAACTTGAGAAATTTGAAAATTATGAAGAAGTTAATCTTGATGATTTTGAAGTAGATAACTACGATGACTTTCAAGATTACGAAGATGACTACGAAGAAGAATTAGAACAAGAGAAGAAATCTAAAAAAGAAAATGGCTTTATTTCTAAATTTAAAGGATTATTCAGCTCTAATAAAAAAGAAGATGAAGAATTCTTAGATGATGAATATCTAGATGAAGAAGATGAAGACGATGATGAAGCTGAGGACTATAAAACATATCTAGAACGTCAGAAACGAGAACAAAGAGAAAAATCTAGAGTAGCTGAAAAAAAATATGATGAGTCTGATTATGAAGACGAAGAAGATTATGAAGAAGAAAATGAGAAAAAAGTAGGATTCTTCTCAAGACTGAAAGACAAATTGTTCAATGTAAGTGACGATGAAATTGATCAAGAGGAATTAGATGCAGTATTAGATGATTTCGAAGAAGAATTAGAAGAAGAGAAAAAATCTGATAAGAAAAAATCTCAATTTAAAGAAGAAAAAGTTGAAGAAATAGTTATAGAAGAAAATGAAGATGAGTTAGAAATTGAGTTTGTAGAAGAAGAAAAAGAACAAAAAGCTACACCTGAATTCGAGGAAATTGATATTACAGTATATGAAGAAAAAGAAGAAGTAGCACCTGTAGGAAAAGTAACAGACATAGGTGATGCTTTGAAAAAACTTGGAGTGGAAAATTCTGAAATCCGCGATGTTGATATCTTTGATGAAAATCCGCCGAGAAGAACGCACCCAACACTTGCAGCTGTAAGAACTAAGAGACTGAAACAAGATCATAAGATTGATGCTCTTGGAGATAGTGTAGTGCTAGGTAAAGACAGTAGTGAGTTGAAAGAAGAAGTAGCAAGTTCATTCAAAGGACAAACCAAAGAAGAAACTCCAGTTCAAGAAGAAAGAGTTACTAAGAATAGAGAAGCACGAAGAGAATTTGAAGAAAACTTCAATACACTTGAGAGAAGAAGTGATAAAATCGAAAAAGATAATCCTCTATACACTAAGAAAAATGAAAAATTAGATGGTATTTTCGATGAAATTCGTGCTAAAGAAAGCAAAGTCTATGAAAAAGAAACTCCTGAACTTGAAGTTAGAGAACTTGATGCAGAAGGAAGTCGTCGTGAAAAACTTAAATATACTTCTGTACATGATGTTCTAGAAGGTGCCGATGATTTATTTGAAGATGATATCGACAGAGTTAGTAAAAAACTTGTAGGTGACAGATTTGAAGAAAGTCAAGAAGCAACAGAAGATGTAGAAAACTTCAGAAAAGGTTTATACGAAGGTAAAAAAGCAGACAGTTCACAAGAAAGAACAGCATTAGATGAGCTAATCGAGACTGAAAATATAGATGTTTCACCGAAAAAAGAAGAAACTCTACCGGAAATCGAAGAACTAAATGAAAATCTAGAAGATTTAAGAAAAGACAAGAAAGAAGAGTCTTATGTTGATTTAGTTCAAGAAGCGGCTAAGATAGAAGATATCGAAGTTGAAGACTATGAAGAACTTAAAGAAGTTAAAAAAGATAGATTATCAGGTTATAGTGATTACCACTTAGATGAAGAGGAAATCGAAGAACTTGAAGAGCAAAATTACCTTGAAGAGTCAGCAGATTCAGTGAATATTGATAGCTTATTAAGAGAGGTTTCACCAAATAATAAAGTTGTTAAAGTTACTAATGACGTAGATAAATTCACTGATGAGAAAGTCGCTCCTAAGGAAGTTGCTCAGAAGAGACTAGAAGACGTTAAAGTTCATCAAGAAGTAAAAGAAGATGATGAAGTGGAACGTGGAATAGATTATACAGAAAAATTATATAGTAATGATGTTTCTGAATACTTCGATAAAGGTAATGGTACTAAACTAGGGGAATATAAAACAGTTGATTACGGGTATAGGCCTGTAAGTAAAGAGAAAATAGAAAATAATCAAAAAATACTTGATGCTATTTTTGAAAAATACTCTTCATCAGGATTATCGGCATCAACTAAATCGGTAACGAGCCAAATGATGAGTTCGAATACTATTACACCAAAAACTCGCAACGTAGGTAAATTCAAACCATCACCGGTTTACTCATCTGTATATGGTTCAGCAACACGAAACACTACGGAGAGTTCAAATAAACAGGTAGGTATATCAACTACAGGACTATCTATTAATGAGCCTGTAAAAACTACTCAAGAAGTAAAGAAAACTGAAAAACAATCAGTAGAAAAAAAGGTAGAAGCTAAAAAAGTAGAAAATCCAGTGCAAAGTAATGTAAGCATCTATAAAGAAATAGCTTCACAAGAGGAGACTGTTTGGAATATAGGTTCATCAAAACGTGTGCCTAAAAATAAGGTAAAAAGTAAAAAATAATAGTTCAAAAAGGAGGTGAGATAAGTTCACCTCCTTTTTGGAATTTGTTGTTAAATTTGATGAATGGAAAAAATCATAAATCAAATAAGATAAGCTTCAAGAAAAATATTTTGAAGCTTATTTTTAATCAATTACATATTCTCCGGGACTGATAGTGTTAACGATAGTTTCAAACAAAATAATTCCAACTACGCTTAGCATTAATCGAGAACGAATTTTTTTTCTATTTTTTGGAGCGTCATAGACTTTAATCAAATGATCACTCATTTTAGCTAGAGGACTATTCGCGAGACTCGTTATAGACAAAATAGTAGTACCGTTTTGTTTAGCTTCTAAAACACAATCATTGATAACCGTAGTATCTCCGCTAAGAGAAAATACTAATAGGACATCATCTTTTTTACAGATATCAGGGATTCTTTTAATAGAATAGTGCTCAAAATAATCGTTTGACCAAAGATTAATTAGTTTAAGTTTTCTATTAAAATCACTCATGACCATGTAACTAGAACCACTACCAATGCAAAAAATACGGCGAGCATTGATAATTTTTTCTGCAAAAATATTGAAATCATCTTGATTTAGTATAGACATTGTCCTAGAAAATTCAACACTAAGCTGTTCTTTTAAAGAAAGGAAGGTAGAGGATGTCGAGTTTTTATTATTTTTAGATAGCTCCTTGCTCATTTTTAAATCGTATTTTAAATCGATAAAAGTATTATAACCTAATTTTTTACAAGCACGAATTACTGTAGAAGATGAAACAAGAACAGCCTGATTGATTTCTTTTAGGGTTGTGTGTTCAATATTATCTTGCTTCATTAGATAATCTATAGCTTGTTGTTCTGAAATAGATAGTTTATCATAGTTATTTTTTAAATTGTCAAAAAACATAAGTTACCTCCAAGAGTAAAATTTACCAGTCGATTTCCTTTTCTTTACTCAGTATTATGTATCATAACATAAAAAATTAGAAAATAAAAGCTATTTTAAAAAGGTTTACATAGTATAGTAAAATTTTACTGAATTAGTAATTAATTACAAAGGAAGAAATTTTTAGGCAAAACAGAAAAAATCGTTTTCAAATCTGATATAATATGGCTATAAAAAATAATAAAAGGAGAAAAGGTAATGGCAAAGAAAAAAAATAAATTCGTCTCTGCTTTTGAGCAATTCGGACGTTCGTTCTTATTACCGGTATCTGTACTTCCGGGTGCAGGGATTATTAAAGGGATCGGGACAGCCTTCAGTAATTCAAACACACTAAAAATGTTCCCAGCATTAAAAAATGACATTATTCAATTTATTATGAAATTCCTAATTGTATTAGGGGATACAGCATTCAATAACTTACCGATTATTTTTGCAGTTGGGGTTGCTGTAGGTTTAGCAAAACGTGAAAAAGGTTCTGCTGCACTTTCTGGTCTACTAGGATTTATCGTATTACATTATGTACTTAACTTCCTATTAGTACAAAGTCACAAATTAGTAGATACTAGTAAATTATCAAGTAATGAAGCAAAATTAGCATTATCTAATGCCATGCAGACAAAAGTACTTGGTATTCAAACAATGGACCTTAGTGTATTTGGTGGTATTATCGTAGGTATAGTGGTATACTTCGTTCATAAGTGGGCTGTCAAAGTTCAATTACCAACAGTTATTGGATTCTTCAGTGGACCACGTTTCGTACCTATCGCAACTATCGTAATTATGTCAGCAGTAGCTACTGGATTATTCTTCGTATGGCCTCCAGTACAAAAAGGTATCAGTGTATTATCAATCTTCATCCTTAAATCAGGACCTATTGGAACGTTCCTGTATGGTTTAGTAGAAAGAGCATTATTACCATTCGGTCTTCACCACGGTTTAAACTGGCCAGTTCGTACAACAGAATTAGGTGGAGCTTGGGAAATTGGGGGACAACGTGTAGTTGGTACAATCAATGCTTACTTAGCTTCATTAGCTGATCCAAATGTTCAACACGTAGATCCAAGTATTACAAGATTCAACGGTGGTAAATTCGTTTACTTCATGTTCGGTCTTTCTGGTGCAGCTTATGCAATGTATAAAACAGCTGATGAGAAAAAACGTAAAGTTGTAGGTTCATTATTATTTGCCGCTGCTGGTACTTCATTCTTAACGGGAATCACAGAACCAATCGAATTTACATTCTTATTCGTAGCGCCAATTCTTTATGTAGTACACGCATTCTTAGCTGGTTCAGCATTATTCGTAATGCACATGCTAGGAGCTGGGGTTGCTACTCCAACTGGACACGGATTTATTAACTGGGTAATCTACGGAGTACTTCAAGGTCCTAAAACATCTTGGTGGTTAGTACCAATCGTAGGTGTGGTTTATTTCTTCATCTACTACATCGTGTTTAGATTTATGATTGTTAAATTTGACCTTAAAACACCCGGTCGTGAGGATAGTGATGAAGTTCGCTTATCTAACAAACACGAAGCTCGTGCTAAACTTGGTGTAGAAATTGCTACAATTGGTAAAGAAGAAGCACCAAAATCAGTAGACGTTGCTGCTGGTGATGATGAAGTAATGGAAACAGTACAAAAAACTCCAGAAGGAATTAGAAAACAAGCAACTGAGTTAATTAAAGCACATGGTGGTCCAGATAACATTGAAGCTGTAGATGCTTGTATAACTCGTTTAAGAATTAATGTAAAAGATAAGAGTGTAGTAGATCAAGAGCGTATTACTACAAAACTTGGAGCTATGGGATTTGCAGAAAGTGATATGCAAATGCAATCAATTTATGGATCTCATGCTAATGTATTAAAAATGGAAATCCAAGATATGCTTGGTATGGAGGAATAGTTTCATGAAGAATTTGTTTGTTACAGACTTAGACGGAACATTTGTAAAAAATTCAGTATTCGTCGAAAAAGAAGATTTAAAAGCGTATCATGATGCTAAAAATTACGGGGATTTCTCAGTTGCGACTGGGCGTTCTGTTGAAGAAATCAAATACATTGCCGAAGGTAATGATATGGATGTTACACACATGATAGGGTTTAACGGAGCGGTCGTAACAAGACAAGATGAAGTTCTTTTTGAAAAATACATTCCTACTAAAGATTTAACTGGAATATTCGAATATCTAAAAGGAAGCAAATTAATATTTGATGCTTTAGATGGGAAGCAACGTATCGGTAATTTTGATCATGAGAAAAAAGATAGATTGTGGAACATGGAGCTTGTTTGTGTTGAAAATCCTTTTGAAATATTAAAAGGAAAAACAATCTATAAAATAAATGTAAGACCAACAAAAGAACAATTAGATTATCATTACGATATAATGAAAGAAAAATTTCCAGAAGTAGAGATTTATAAATCAGGTTCAACACGTATGGAAATCACAGCAAAAAATATTTCTAAAGCTAGTGGTATTGAAACTATCAGTTCAGGGTATGATAGAGTAATAGCTTTAGGAGACTCAGGGAATGACGTGGATATGTTTAAAGTAGCAGATATTTCATACTGTATGAACCGCGCGCCACAAGAAGTAAAAGATCAAGCTACGCATGTAGTAGAAGATTTTGCAGCGGCGATAAAACATTTTATAGAAAACTATGAATAGCAAAAAAGAACCGGCAGAGATGCTGGTTCTTTTGTTGTGTAAGATTTGTCTATTATTTTCTACTTATTTTTGATTTTATAAAAGATAGAAATACCTATTAGTAATATTAGAGAAAGTAGAAAATTAAAAGTAACGATATATTGAACAGAATATATGTTTAAAAAATAACTAGAAGATACTAAGACGAGTATTGCTGATATCCTTGAGAGGCTCGATTTCATTGAAGTTAACGAGCTAATGTTTTGAGTTGTTACTTTATTTGCAAAACTATTAGCTAGTATATATTCAATAACTGTGAAAACCAAGACACTATATGTATAAAGGAGTAGGACCACATAAATATTGGATACATGCAAAAATAATGGTGGTACGATAGAAAATATTAGTAAGAATTTTAGGTAATTTTGTCCATTATTAAAATTCAGAATCGGAACAGAATAGGCTAATATTGCTAATATTTGAAATAATATATATAGAATATATAGTTTGTTACTATTCCAACCTTTTTCTAAGAATAATGCTTGCCATAGTTGAAAGTGAGTTTGGAAAAACACTTGATTTACTATACTTAGAATAAAAAGTAATTTTAGTTCTCTAGATTTTTTAAGTTCATATATACTAACTTTTATCTGTTGTTTAAGAGAAGAGTTGTCCTTAAGTAT
>CALHQV010000347.1 GCA_938038035.1 uncultured Gemella sp.
CAGTGAAGGCTCGGCAACGACCATTGAGCCAATCAATGACATTTTTATAGGCTTCGATTTGCTGGTAGTCCCCATTAGTCATGAAACCAGTGGAGTCTTTGGTACCAACACCTGAGACATAGAGATTAGCAAACCCTCGTGGAAGGAAGTAGTCGTTGAGTGTATAGCTAGCGTTGATGTGTGTCAGCTTTTCTTCAGCTTCTGACACTAGCTCAGCTTGACCTTGAGGTTGGACGAGATTGAGTTGAGGTTCCTCTAGCTCGATCTTGTGAGCAGGTTTTACTTCAAGCTCACCCTCCATCTTGTATAGAGCCTTGTCACTAGCCTTATCATTTGTTCCCTGATGATAGGGACTTGCAGTCATGATAGCAGGGATTTGCCCTTCATAACGAGGACGAATAATGCTGACCTTGACTAAGTCTGGTAGCCCTTTTTGGTTAGTATCGACACGAGTCTCAACGTAAACAACTTCACGAATGACATCATGGCTAGAAAAAGTAGCTAAACTCTTGCCGTTAAAGTAGTGATAGTCATTATCCTCAGGAATAAGACCGTCGCTGACAAGTTGGTCGATAAGAGTGTTCCCCTTTTTGGTGCGAGTATTGAGTAACTGATAGAAATTTTCAATCAAGTCACCATATACAATGGGAAAACCAGTCTCTTTACGAAAAACATCACTGTCTTCAAAGTCAACCAAGTAAGAAAAACCTAAGAGTTGAAAGGCTACAGTATAGAAAATATCTGCAGTCAACTCTCTGTCTGACTGACAAAAAGTCAGAAAATCAGTGTCCTTATCTATCGAGATTGTAGATAGAGCATAGTCAGTATTGGAGTAAGTAAAAAAACTCCAACGAATGAAGTGTTCAAACTGCTTTTTTGAAGGCAGATGTGGTGTTAGATTTAGACCTAGCTTTTCCAATTCATTTAACAATTGCGAACTAGAAAATGCTAGATAGCTGAATTGATTAAAATGCATAGTATTCTCCTTTGAAAAAACACTAAATTTATTATATCAAAAAAATGGGAAAAATGGAATAAATAAACTCAAATGAAATAAATTTTAAAAATATTTATTCAAACTTTATTTATTTTTAAATTTGTGGTAGTATTATATGTGATATAAAATGTAAATATAGAGATGGAGGAAACAACTTGGAAAAGATAGTCGTTAAAGGTGGGACACCTTTAATAGGAGAAGTACAAGTTTCTGGTGCGAAGAATGCAGCTTTACCAATTTTAGCTGCAGGTTTATTAGCAACAGAGGGTACAAGTAAATTTTATAATGTTCCTAAGTTATCAGATATTAAGACAATAGGATTATTATTTGAAAGTCTAGGAGTAAAGGTAGATTATAGACCAGAAGAAAATACTTTAGAAATGGATGCAAGAAAACCTTTACTAACAGAGGCTTCATTTGAATTCGTTAGTAAAATGCGTGCTTCATTTTTAGTTTTAGGACCAATGTTAGCACGTGAAGGAAGTGCAAAAGTAGCGATGCCTGGAGGGTGTTCAATTGGAAGTAGACCTATTGATCAACACTTAAAAGGGTTTGAAGCACTAGGAGCTACAATTATTCAAGATGCTGGTTTTGTTGAGGCAAGAGCAGAAAAAGAATTAGAAGGAACAACGATTTTCTTCGATTTCCCAAGTGTAGGTGGTACTCAAAACGTTATTATGGCAAGCTGTTTAGCAAAAGGAAAAACTACTATTGTTAATGCAGCTCAAGAGCCAGAAATCGAGGATATGATTAACTTCCTAATTAAAATGGGGGCTAAAATTGAAGGTAAAGGAACTTCTGTTTTAGTTATTGAAGGAGTAGAAAAATTAGTAGGTACTGAATATACAGTGATGCCTGACCGTGTAGAAGCTGCTACATACATGATTGCAGCAGCAGCAACTAAAGGGAACGTACTAGTCAAAGGAGCTCCTTATAAAGATAATGTTGCCTTAGTAAGCAAGATGCGTGAAATGGGTGTTAATATAGAAGTAGTTGATGAGATGTCTATGCGTGTTAGTAATAAACTAGATAGTTTAAGACCTGTAGATGTTAAGACATTACCTCACCCAGGATTCTTAACAGATATGCAGTCTATTATGTGTGTATTAACATTATTGGCTGATGGTACTAGTACTATTACTGAGACAGTTTTTGAAAATAGATTTATGCATGTTGAAGAGTTACGCAGAATGAATGCTAAGATTAGAATTGAAGGTAGAAGTTCACTAATCGAAGGATTACCTCATTTAGAAGGAACTACTGTTAAAGCAACGGATTTACGTTCTGGAGCAGCTCTTGTCATCGCTGGTTTAATGGCTACAGGAACTACTAAAGTTATTGATATTTACCACATTGATAGAGGATATGTAGACATCGAAGAAAAAATGAGAAAACTAGGTGCAGATATTCAAAGAATAGATGAGTAGGAACTTATTATGAAATCAAATGATAAATTAGTAAGATATTTGCGAAACATAGCCTTAATGATCATTATATTTTATATTGGATTGTTATTAGGGTATACTATATTAGGTAAGGGCAGTCTTTTCGATGCTTTAAGTTTAAAGCCGATAAGACATATTAAAGACATTATATATAATTAGGAGGAAATGAAGATGGCAAATGATTTATTTGTAGAACTTCAACAAAAATTAGAAGGGAAAAATGTACGTATCGTACTACCAGAAGCATATGATGAGCGTGTATTAGAAGCGGCTGTTAAATTAGGCGCTACTAGTTATGTTAAACCTGTGTTAGTTGGGAAAAAAGAAAAAGTAGAAGAAATTGCTAAAGGATTATCTTTAGATGCTTCTAACTTAGAAGTTATTGATCACGAAAACTACGAAAAATTAGAAGAATTAGTTGCTAAGTTTGTAGAGCGTCGTGCAGGAAAAGTAACTGAAGAAAAAGCTCGTGAATTATTAAAAGATGTTAACTACTTCGGAACTATGTTAGTATATACTGGTGAAGTAGAAGGATTAGTATCTGGAGCAATTCACTCTACTGGAGATACTGTTCGTCCAGCATTACAAATTATTAAAACTAAACCAGGTACAAAACGTACAAGTGGTGCATTCATCATGAGTAAAGAAGATAAACGTTATGTATTTGCTGACTGTGCGATTAACCCAACATTAGATGCAGAAGGTCTAGCTGAAATCGCAATTGAAAGTGCAAAAACAGCTAAAAGCTTTAACGTTGATCCAAAAGTAGCAATGTTAAGTTTCTCTACTTTAGGTTCAGCTGTTACTGAAGATACTACAAAAGTGGCAGAAGCTACTAAGTTAGTTAAAGAAAATGCACCTGAATTAGCGGTAGAAGGTGAATTACAATTCGATGCTGCAGTTGTACCATCAGTTGCTAAATTAAAAGCTCCTAATTCAAAAGTACAAGGGGATGCTAATGTATTTGTATTCCCAAGTTTAGAAGCTGGTAATATTGGATACAAAATTGCACAACGTCTAGGTGGATTTGAAGCTGTAGGACCAATCTTACAAGGATTAAACGCTCCTGTAAACGATCTATCTCGTGGATGTAATGCAGAAGATGTATACAAACTTTCATTAATTACAGCTGTTCAAGCTTTAGAAAAATAAGAATCTAATCTAAAAGAGGTTAACTTCGGTTGATCTCTTTTTTAGTGTTCTTAATTAAATTTCAAGCATATTTACTAGAAGAACTAGGATGGGAGTGACTCAAAAATCGTGTTTCATAGAAATCGATTTTGTCGAGTCACCCCCGTAAAGTTTATTAGATATCTAAAAAGCTTTTATAAAGCGAATTTAGATATCAATAAA
>CALHQV010000348.1 GCA_938038035.1 uncultured Gemella sp.
CGAACGATCCGAAAGATCCAACAAAACCAGGAAGTGATAAACCACACGTACCTTACGTACCAGGATTCACTCCGGTAGATCCAAACAGAAACCCACTGAAACCAGTTGATCCAAATGATCCAACTAAAGGATACGAAGTACCAAACGTACCAAACGATCCAACTAAGGACACACCAATCAACTACGTTCCAGTACCACAACCAAACCCAACTCCAGCACCAACACCGGCTCCGACTCCAGCGCCAACGCCTAAACCAGAGCCTAAGCCGGAACCAAAACCACAACCAACGCCTGTAACTCCAGAAGTATCAGTAGCTCCAAAAGTACCAACTCAAGTTAAACGCTTAGCAAACACTGGTACAACTGAAACTAACACAGGACTAGCTGGATTAGGAATGGCAATCTTCGGTGGATTACTTGCAGCAACAAAACGTCGCAAAAACAAAGAAGATTAAAAATAAATAGCTAAGAACTTTCTTGGTTAAAATAAGACCCACTTTCGATACATTTCGAAGGTGGGTTTTGTTGTAGTTATACATAGTTGAAAATAAATCCTTTGATATTAGTAGGTTACCTTATGGGATTCGGAGAATGAATCCATTTTTCGAAAGAAAATGAAGTTATATATTATTAGAAAATATATAATTATTGGAGTATAATAAAAGTGAAGAAAAATCAGAAAAGGTGTTGTTAAATATGGAAAAAGCACAAGGAGGTAATGTTTGTTTATTGAGTAATTTATCGACGAACATAAAGGAAGCAACGGAATTTATGAAGAAATTACAAGGATTACCTGAAAAAAACATATGGATGATAGAAGTAGAGTATTATTGTAACAACTGTAATAATTATTTTGATGCGGACAGTCAAGGTTTCGGTTACCCAACCTGTCCTTATTATGGTTCGGATAATGTTTCAGATTTTTAAAAAATTATAATCAAATATACATTCCTCAAAAAGGACAGAAAGTAAATTTTTACTCTCTGTCCTTTTGAATATTTCACTAAAAAATAGAAAATCTAAGAAATAAATTGTTGTCTGGATTTTATTTCTTATTTACCCCTATGCTCCCCAATACGGTAGATAGTATTCATTAACAGCAATCCCAGTTGAATAATGTATCTTCAAAATCTAAGTTTGCTAGTTTTTCTTTATTTATAAAGAAGTTTGCAACACCTGAATCACCCCATATAATCAGATTATCTTTCGTGTTAGCGTCCCATTCGCTTTCTATTTGAAGAAGCATTGTGTCATAAGCATCTTTATTGTCAGGATCGCGTGGATCCCATTGAACAAATGTTGGATAACCACCTATAGCGTGTTGAACTCCTTTGAATGCTTTAAATAGAGTTTCGTAGACTTCGCTATCAAGATCTTCGTATAAATCTTCCATCTTTTTATCTGGAAATAATTCGTGGATAGCATCTTTTGCGATGTTCTCGAATAAGAAATCTGTAGCTGTAATTGTAGAAGTTCCTTTGCTGAATGTTAATGCAAAGGATGCATCTTTTTCTTGGAATGGAGAATATTCATCCGCATTATCCTCGCTAGGAAGATGATATTTGCTCAGAACATCACTGTTTGTTATACTATTGTCTATATCTTTGATGTATTTAACAATATTAGTTCCTTTAGAATCTAATCCGAAAGAATCGTCGCGTGAAATCCAGAATTGTAGTAACCCTTCTTTAGGATAAATATCATTTTCAGGAAGTTCAGTACAGTTAATTTGAGCTAGTAGTGCAAGTTGATTTCCTTCTGCATCTACAGGTACTTCTGCATCTTGTGCGATGTACGGAATTCCTCCAAATTTACTAGTTTTAATGTTAAGACCTCTATCCCCATTAATAGAAATAGCGATGTATTCTTTTGTGTGTTCATTTCTAATTTTTTCTATAACTTTGTTAATATCTTCAATTGTAATCATATAACCCTCCGGTATACGTGTGTTGTAGTTATTTGTTTAAATTTTGTTATACATTATCGAATGTATAACCTATGAAAAATGATTGTTTCAAGTGTTTTCTGTGGTGAAATTTTATAAAAATTGATTAAAAGTGCTTGATTGATTGTCGTTAATCAAACTTTTAAAATTATTTCTATATTACACATGAAAAATAATTAAATGCATAATATCCCACGTTTTCATTCTATCATAGGTCATGAAGCAGGTCAATAGAGTAAGTATTTCTTACATATATAATATATTTAAATGAATTATTATTTAATGAAAAATGTTGGAGATGATTTTTAATGTTCGAGATTAGTTTTTAACTTGTATATATATTTGCAATGTTGTTCACTGATATCCTATTTAGTTAAAAAATAATGATGCTAATATTCGTTTTCCGGTAAAAAGAATAATATTATATCAGAGTAATGAGTCTAGTTTTTAGAATGAATTAATAAAAAT
>CALHQV010000349.1 GCA_938038035.1 uncultured Gemella sp.
ATATCTAAAAAGCTTTTATAAAGCGAATTTAGATATCAATAAACCACTGCGTCTAAGAGTTTTCTTGTAAACTTTTTTAAAATTTAGTACTTTTGGGTTATCCCCTTTAATGGATAAATTATATAAATTTTACAGTTACTAAAATGTAATTGTCTGGCGTGTATATAATAGTGTTGTGTCTATTTGAATATTTTATGTGTACTAGTCTTTATAATTGCATTTATACCAACTTTTATGGTATTATAATATGATGTATAAATATGGAGGTAAACATGGTTGCGATAGAATCAAAAGATGATTTATATGTTATAGATTTACTAGAAGATTTTGATGAATTTTATTTAGAATTAGAAAAATATGCCGAAGAAAATAGAGTACCTATTATAGATAAAATAGGGATAAGATTTTTAATTCAGATGCTTAAAGTAAAAAAAGCTAAGAATTTATTAGAAATAGGAACGGCAATCGGATATACATCTATTAAATTAGCCGAAAAAATAGGATGTAATGTCACAACTATCGAGCGTGATGATAAGATGTATAATCAAGCAAAAAACAACATAGAAAAGAGAAATCTAACTAATAAAATAACATTACTTCATGCTGATGCATTAGAACTTCAAGATGAAGTAGTGGCAAATGCCCCATATGATGTAGTATTTATCGATGGTGCTAAGAGTCAAAGTAGAAAGTTTTTTGAATTATATGAACCATATTTTGCTGAGGATGTTGTAGTTATTACGGACAATGTGCTATTCAAAGGGATGGTTGCCGATCCAAGTATTATTAAACACAGTAGAGATTTAAAACAACTTTCTAGAAAAATTAATAATTACAATGAATGGTTATTAAAACATGAAAACTATGAAAGTGTAATACTACCATTTGGAGATGGGATAACTATAACAACAAGAAAATAAAATTATAGAACTGTGAAGTTAGTATATTTTATTAAGAGAGGATAAAAAATGACAGTAGAGTTAGTTGTAACACCGAAAAGTATTGATCATATTTATGAACTGATAAATGTAGGAGCTGATAGTTTCGTTATCGGTGAAGAAAAATATGGATTACGTCTTGCTGGTGAATTTAAGAGAGACGAATTAAAAAAAGCTATTGAGATTATACACCAAGCAGGGAAAAAAGCATATGTTAGTGTAAATGCAATATTTCATAATGAGCATATAGATGACCTAGTTGATTATTTACATTATTTATCAACACTAAATGTAGATGCTCTAATATATGGAGAACCAACAATTATAACAATTTTAAGAGAAGAAAATCTTGATTTTAAACTTCAATGGGATCCACATACATTAGCTACGAATTCTTTCTCATGTAATTATTGGGGGAAACGTGGAGCTTATAGAACATGTCTTTCAAAAGAATTAACTATTGATGAAATTCTTGAAATTACAGAAAAAAGTGAATATGAGATTGAAGTACAAGTTCAGGGAATGCTTTGTATGTTCCAATCTGTAAGAAAATTGGTGGATAATTATTTTATGTATAGTGGTAAAGAGAAATATATTGAAGAATATAGTAATTCTAAGAAACTATTCCTATACAGTCAAGATAGAAATGAACGCTATCCAATTTTTGAGGATTCGAATGGAACACATATCATGAGTGCAAATGATATCTGTGCGATAGAAGAATTAGATCGTCTAATCGAAGCAGGGGTAACTGCATTTAAGATTGAAGGTGTTTTAAAAGATGAAGATTACATCACTGAGGTTGTAACTATTTATCGTGATGCTATTGATCTTTATTATGAAGATAAAGAAGCATACGAAGATGAAAAACAAGATTTCTATAACGATATAGAAAGAATTAAACCAAAATATAGAGAAGTAGACTTAGGGTTCTTCTATAAGAAAACTATGTACTAGTATATTCTTGAATTTTATAAAAGGATAAGGTTTCCTATATAAAACCTAATAAAAAAGACAAGGAGGATGGGTCATACTTGAATGTGACCTTAACTTATGGCGATACCAAATATTTCAGAAATTAGAGACGGTAAGAGAGTAATAACGAAAAAACCTGAATTACTGCTTCCAGCAGGGAATTTAGAGAAATTAAAAATAGCTATTCATTACGGAGCAGATGCTGTGTTCTTAGGAGGACAAGAGTTTGGGCTTCGTAGTAATGCAGATAACTTCACAATTGAAGAGATTAAAGAAGGTTGTGAATTTGCAGCAAAATATGGAGCTGATATTTATGTTACAGCGAACATTATTGCGCACGATGAGAACTTTGAAGGATTAGATGAATTCTTAATGGCACTTCAAGATGCAGGAGTAAGAGGAATTATCGTAGCGGATCCATATATCATTGAAAGATGTAAAACTGTAGCTCCAAAAGTAGAGGTACATATCAGTACACAACAATCTATTTCAAACTATAAGGAAGTTAGATATTGGGAAAGCGAAGGAGTACACCGTGTAGTACTAGCTCGTGAAACAGGATATGAAGAAATTAAAGAAATTCGTGAAAAAACAGATGTCGAGATTGAGATGTTTGTTCACGGTGCAATGTGTATAGCATATTCTGGACGTTGTACATTAAGTAACTACATGACTGCTCGTGATAGTAACCGTGGAGGTTGCTGCCAATCATGTCGTTGGAATTATGACCTTTATGAAGAAGGAACTGATGAAGATACTAAATTATTCGATGAAGGTGCAAATCCTTATGCAATGAGTCCTAAAGATTTAACATTAATTGAAGCAGTACCAGAGATTATTGAATTAGGTATTGATTCGTTAAAAGTTGAAGGTCGTATGAAATCTATTCACTATGTAGCAACAGTTGCAAGTGTATATAGAAAACTAATCGATGATTATTGTGCTGATCCAGATAACTTTGAAATGACACCGGAATATAAATTAGAACTATATAAATGTGCTAACCGTGATACTGCGATGTCATTCTTCTATGAGATTCCTAAGTATTCTGAACAAATGTTTGGAAACGAGGGTGGTAAGAAAACAAATTATGACTTCGTTGGACAAGTTCTTCACTATGATGAAGAAACTCAAATTGCAACAATTCAACAACGTAACTTCTTTAAAACTGGACAAGAAGTTGAATTCTTTGGACCAGAGATTGATACATTTAGACAAGTTATCGGAGAAATTTATGATGAAGATGGTGAATTACTAGATGCAGCAAGACATCCACTTCAAATTATTAGAACAAAATTAGACTCTAGAGTATTTAAAAGCAATATGATGCGAAAGGAAATGGGACGCTAATGGCTACAGATAGACCAAAAATTATCGGTATTGTTGGAGGAAGCGGTAGTGGTAAAACGACCGTTACAAAAAGAATTATAGACGAGTTAACTCAAGATAAAGTTGCCTTAATTGAGCAAGACTATTATTATAAAGATCAAAGCCATATGACAATGGATGAGAGAGTTAAGACGAATTACGATCACCCGAGTGCATTTGATAATGAGTTACTGTATAATCATTTATTAGAATTAATCGATGGAAAAGCTGTTGAATTACCAGTATATGATTATGTAAATCATACTCGTAGTAAAGAACAAAAACATCAAGAACCTAAAGATGTAATTATTATCGAAGGTATGTTTGGTCTTTATTCAGAGAAATTACGTGAATTAATGGATATTAAGATTTTTGTTGATACACCGAGTGATCTACGTATTTTACGAAGATTATTACGTGATATTAATGAGCGTGGAAGAACTGTAGAATCAGTTATTAATCAATACTTAGTGTCAGTTAGACCGATGCATGAAAAATATATTAAACCAACTAAACAATATGCTGATATTATTGTTCCCGATGGTGGATATAATGATATAGCGATTGATATTTTAATAACAAAAATCAAATCGCTACTAGCAAAATAATAAAAAAAAAGATATAATATAGAGTAGACTAAAAAAAGGAGTATCACTATGGCTTTAGAAGAAAAATTAGAATATCAAATGACCCAAGAAGGTTATGACAAACTTGTTGAAGAATTAGAACACTATAAAAAAGTAAAACGTCCAGAAGTAATTGAAAAAATTAAAATTGCACGTAGTTTCGGGGACTTATCTGAGAACTCTGAGTACGATGCAGCAAAAGATGAACAAGGATTCATCGAGCAAAGAATTTTAGAGATGGAACAAATGATTCGTTATGCTGTTATTATCGAATTAGATGAGAAATCAAGCACAATTCGTTTAGGTAACAAAGTAACTTATCAAGAACTACCAGACGGGTTAACAGAAACTTACAAAATCGTAGGTAGTGCTGAGGCTAATCCATTTGAATACAAAATTTCAAATGAATCTCCAGTGGCACAAGCTTTATTAGGAAAAGAAGTTGGAGATGTGGCAAAAGTTTCATTACCAACAGGTCCAGAAGATTCAATGGATATTAAAATTCTAGCGGTAGAATAGTACTATGATAGCATTAATCGGTGCAATGCCAGAAGAAGTGGCTATAATAAAAGAAAAAATAGAAAATTTACAAGAGAAAAAAATAGCACATGTAACGTTTTATGAAGGTAAATATGAAGGACGCGATATTGTTCTTATGTTAAGTTTACCAGGGAAGGTGAATGCTGCTATTGCTACAACTCTATTATTAGATCACTATAAACCAGAATATGTGATTAATATAGGAACATGTGGTGCCTTACAAGGTGATATGGAAATTGGGGACATGATCGTTGCTACAGAAGTAAGACATTTTGATGTCGATGCAACAGAGTTTGGCTATGAAATTGGTCAAGTACCACAAATGCCACCAGCGTATAAGAGTGATGAAGAGTTGCAAAAACTAGCTTCAGAAATAAGTTTACCAGATCATAATATTCATTTTGGTTTAGTGGGTACATCAGACTCATTTATCTCTAATAAAGAGTTGAAAAAAGGAATATTGAAAAACTTTCCTAATATGCAAGTAGTTGAGATGGAAGCAGCAGCGATTGCTCAAACTTGTTACCAATTTGGAACAAAATTTATAGTTTGCCGTAGTGTAAGTGATAAAGCAGAAGAAGGAACTCGAGTTACTTTTGATGAATTCTTACAAATAGCTGCAGTAAATTCATCTATATTAACTACAGAACTAATAAAAAAACTTTAAAATTAATTATAAATCAGCAAAGGAGAGCAAAAAGCTTTTCTTTGCTGTAATATTTATGTGAAGTAGGAGGGAAAGTATGATAACTATATTATCGAAATTATTTTTAATATTAACATCTGAAAAACTTCCGAGTTATACATTGAAATCAATAAAAAGTGGAGGATATACAAAAGAAGAATTAGATATAATCTGTAAAATTGTGAAAGATGATTATACAAGATATAAAAAAGGTTTTAAAGTAGCAGTAGTAATGGTATTTTTTACAACTACACTCATATTATTCCTCGGATTATATCAAAGAGCCCCTGGAGCGTTTTTAATTGATATGTTGATTTTGTATATTGTGATATTTACATTGATATTTATGTTGATTTATGTACAAAAAGTCAATAAAATTCGAAAAACATTTTTAAAAGCGGTGAAAAAAGGTTATCCAGAATTATATAATGAATATGAAGATAAGTTACATGAATATGAAGATTAAAAAATATTATAGTCATAATTTTATGTAATTAATTGT
>CALHQV010000350.1 GCA_938038035.1 uncultured Gemella sp.
TTTATTCTTAGCATACTAGCTATAAAAAATAAAAATGATATTGATAGACAAAAGAGTACGTATAACCTAATTACGATAATCGCTATTGGTATTATTGGATTTGTTTCAATGATGTTATTACAAGGTTTCATCAATGGTTTGTTAGTATACCTATCAAACTTTTTTAATTTCGAGACTAAAAGTAAAAACACAAGTAATGTTGTTGAAATTATAAAAATGAAACCATACTTTATACTTTATGTTGCTGTACTTGGTCCGATTATGGAAGAATTATTCTTTAGAAAAGCTGTTTTTGGATACTTCTACGACGCTATGATTGGAAGCAAAGATTGGATTAGATTTACTATTCCAGCGTTAATTACAGGTTTTATCTTTGCTCTACCTCATGATGGTATTTCTCCAATTATGGTTATTTATATAGGTATGTCATTCGTGTTTAGTTATCTATATACTCACACAAGAAGTATACTAACTCCAATTATCTCTCATATTCTTATGAACAGTTTAGTTGTGTTAGTTCAAGTATATTTTGCTTAGGAGGTAAATATGTCATCAAAAACATGGTTATCCACTAACTACTTCTTACAATTTTTAGTAACTGGGACGTTCTTACCATTCTGGATGGTTTATCTAACATCGGTAAAAAACTTAAGTGTCTTAGAAGCTAGTTCGATATTTTCAATGCTTTATATCGCAAGGGTTATTAGTGGGATATTTTTAAGTCCATATTTAATAAAAAAATATAATATTGATATTACTTTAAAACTTTCTGTAGGAATAGGATTAATTCTTGCGGTGAGTTACGGATTTACTAATGAAAAGATAGTACTTGGATTAATTACATTTTTATTCGGTATGATTTACTTCATGGTAAGTCCCCTAGTCGAAGGACTAGCGTCATTATTTTTACGTGAAGAAAATATAGATTACGGAAAAGCTAGAACATACGGTTCATTAGGATTTACGGTAATCGGTATAATTATAGGTGGAATCTTAAGTTATGTTGGTAACGAAGCTTTATATTACATACTAATATTCTTAGTTGCGTTATATTTAGTATTCATGTTCTTACCACAACCAAAACTAGTTAAAAATCTGAGTTTTGAAGAACCTAACACGAAAAAAGAAAAAGAAAGCTTATACAGTTGGGTCTTAAAAGATAGAAATGCAATATTACTTATTATTACTGTATTTTTATACCAACTTTCTCATACTGCATATAATAACTACAATGCATTATATTTAGAAAGTATGAACATATCAGCTAAATGGCTTTCTGGAGTTATTCTTAACGTATCGGTCATTGCGGAAATAATATTCTTTATTTTCTCAAAAAGATTAGTTAAAAGAATCAAACCAAAAAATCTAATGATCTTCGCTGGTGTTTGTGCAATTATTCGTTGGGGAGCATTAGCTATGTTCCATAACATATATGTGTTTACAATAATGCAGACATTTCATGCTATAACATTCGCGGTTGCACATATAGCTTTCATCTTGATTTTAAATAAAGATTACAACAATAAAGAAATAATAGACATGCAAAATCTATATACAGCCATCTGTTTCCAACTAAGTATGGCAGTAGGATTGTATATTATGGGTGCTCTTTGGGATATTAGTACTTCATACGTATTCTACGCATCAGCAATCATCGCAGCTATTGGAACTCTTGTTGCAATGAGATTAAAAGAATCTAGATAACAATAAAAAACAACCTAGAAACATCGGCTCATCAAAAAATCGGACTGATAGAAAAAATCAGTCCGATTAAATTATATACAAAAGTGAAAAAAAGCATAGAAAAAAACACAAATATCCGTTATAATTTAATCGACGAAAACTAAAGAAAGGAATATTTGTGTCATGATTAATTATAGTATAGATATAAAAAAATTACTAGGGATAATCGATAATAATGTTAAAATTAATGGAGTTGAGGACGTGATCTGTTCAAAACATGAAGATAGTCCTCTTCCTCCTAAAGTCTTATTCAAAATCGTTTATGGTAAACTTGAATACAAACATCATATGTGTGAAAAGTGTGGTACTAAATGTAATTCTAAAGTTGTTAAAAATGGATGTAAAACTAGCCACATTAAACTACAAAAATGTGGAGGTTCGAATATATATCTTCACTTAGATAAACAACGTTATTACTGTAGAAATTGTAATCAATACTCTACAACTGAAACATCTATAACTAAAGGAAAATCTACTATCTCACTTGAATTAAAACGAGAAGTCATATACCGATTAACACTAGAAGCATCTAGAAAATCTATCGCTAGAGAATGTAATATAAGCGATATGACTGTTTATAATATTCAAAAAGAATTGTTTGAATCAGTAACTAAGAGACCGTCTTCTAAATTACCCGAATACTTATGTCTTGATGAATTTAGGTCAACTAATGATATTGAAGGTCATTTAAGTTTCATTTATTGTGACGCTTTAACTCATAAAGTAATTGATATACTTACAAACCATAGAAGAGCTACTATAGTAAATCATTTTAAATCTAGGTATTCACTAAAAGAACGTTTAAAAGTAAAAATGGTCTGTACAGATATGAATGCAGGATATATGGCTATGATTAAAGATATCTTCCCTAATGCCACTGTAGTAATTGATAGATTCCACATAATACAAGCTCTAAATAATTCATTGAACAACCTTAGAATACGTATTATGAAAAGATTTAATACTGTTTTAAAAGATGATTCTAAAGATGAAATCAAAGAAAAAGAACAAATTTATAAACGATTCAAAGCATATTGGAAATTACTATTAAAACGTGAAGATGAGGTTTCTATTGATGATTATGGGAAAAAAGATCATTTCAAACAATGGATTACAAGTAAAGAAATAGTTAGACATCTCATCAATCAAGATGAAGTATTAAAGGATGCATATTATACGACTCAAATGCTTTATGATGCATTTGACGCACGAAATTATAAAGGATTCTTTGATATTATAAATTCAAATAGAGATACTATCGCTGAAGAATTCTCAGCTGCTTTTAAAACATTTATTAATAATAAATCATATATTGAAAACTCATTGAGATATAATCTGTCTAATGGACCAATAGAGGGTATCATTAATAAAGTTAAAAATATAAAACGTACAGGTTATGGTTATAGAAATTTCTTCAGTCTTAAAGCTAGGGCGTTGATTGTATTCAACCTAGGATATTCTAATACTGATAGAAATGTTAAACAACTAATTGATTATGATAATTTAGCTGCCTAAAACTGAATTATATGATTCTCATAGTTAAATACATTGCTTATAATATATAATTTCTTGACAAGATAAAATTCAAGAATACCCTCAGAGATATTTTCACAAGGATATTCTTGATATTCTAGTTTTCATTTTTAAGTAACTAAATTACACTATGAATTTACCACACATTCTTTATATATACTTAAATTTCCTCATAGTTTTTTATTAAATAAGACTGATTAAAAAATCATAATTTCATAGATATCAATTTTGACGAATTACTTTTTTTAAACTTAACTACAAATAAACTCCTTATTACAGATTTTCTTTTAAGCAGTGGACTGATCCAAAACTCCTAAAATTTAATCTAAAGAAATCGAGATTTTTGAGTCACCCTCATTTAGCACACGAGGTCATGTAAGAAAGAGTTTATCCTCTT
>CALHQV010000351.1 GCA_938038035.1 uncultured Gemella sp.
ACGGATATCCGTGTAGTGTCTATTTATTATTATTATTATTATTATTATGTTTTAATATAATTTAGATTATTTCAAATAACTTACGGTGTATAACACCTAAGTCGCCTGAAATATAGAATATTTCAGATAACCATAGGTCGTCTGAAAATATTTTAGATATTTTCAGATATATACTACTATAGTGAAAGAGAAGAAAATTATTTATCTTCTCATTAATCTATTTTACCATTTGTACAATATAGAAAGGAATCATCATGTCTAATTCTAAAACTACTCGTCAAGAGAACCTGAATAAATATGCAGATATGTTACATCGTCAAAACGTATCTGGTGGACAACCAAAACCTGGTGAAGTAAAAATCACCAAACCATTTGAAGACAAAGAAAAGGAATCCAAAATGGAAGAAACTAAATTAGAGCCAATGTCTATGGAAGAAGCATTGGGTGATCAAGAATTGGCTGCTTTGTCAGCTAATGTTCTGAAAGAATGTTATCAGTTGATTCGTGCTAAAATCGAGGATAAACTCCTGGATGAACATAAAGCCGAAATAACCGAAGAGTGTACTGATGAATCAATGACAGCTATGCGTAGTTACTTGGCTACTCTGTCTAAAGAGGAAACTCAGAAACTCGTTTCAGACGTGGTTAAAGAACTGGTTAATGGCCAGCTCTTTGATACCATTAGCGACATCGTTGAAGAAACTGAAGAAAAGCTTGAAGAAGCTGGTGAGAAAGTAGACCTCATGGAAGAAGCCAAAAAAGCAATCTTTGAAAAAGCAGTAGAAATCGAAGAAAAAGCTTCTGAGAAAATCAAAGAAGCTACTGAAACAGAAGAGTCTAAAGTAGAAGAATCTGTAGAAAATACAGAAAGTACTGCTACAGATGTTTCTGAATCAGATGTTGCTGATGTTGCTGATACTGAAAAAGCTGAAGAATCTTCAGATGCTAAAGGTATTGTTTGGCCTATGGACAAATTCAGTGAAATGTTTCCAGAGCAAACTCACGGCAGCACTGAAAGCAATTAATTAGTACATGGAGTAATAGGTAGGAAATCCTACCTATTACTCTTTAATTCTTCATTTATTTTTTTACTGTTTACTTTTTGTGATATTTATTTTTTTAAGGAGTTTAAAATGAAAGTTAATGTTGAAACAGATGTGATTACTAAAATTGAAAAGAAAAAGACTATCATCGATAATGTCTTTGGATTTACCAATGAAGAACGTAATCTATTGAATCATCTCTTTATTATATTTCTGGAAAGAATTGCTGTAGATGATGGTGAACAAACCTATATTTTATTAGATAAAAACAGTGAGAAGAGTAATCTGATGTTTATGTATATTACTTGTCTCTATGTTTGTTATAAGTCAATGGGTGAAGCAGATTTAACATTCAGTAGTATTGATGAAATCAAAGACGAAGTATTCGAATCTGTATACGAACTAAATGACATGTTGAGAGATTTACCTCTATATAATCTAAATGACACGTTGGGAGGTTCACCTATTGGAAATGTTGTTTCTTTGATATTAGGTGATGATGGTTATTATATAGCTATTACAAAATCTTAATTAAGATACTACTAGTAGAGTATTTATTTTTAAACCTATACTATTAAGGTGAGATTAATCTTTTTATAAAGGAAACCAGATGGATAAATTTATTGATACAGTTATTAAGGATAGATTTATTAATAGAATTGGTAAAGATGACGCTAATTTAATTATTGAATTTATTTTTAATGAATTAAAACAAACACTAAAAGAAAATTTAATCGATAGAAGAACACCACTGTATATTGAAGATGATTTCAACTCATGGGTGCTCGATATCGAAACTGATTACACAATGTACGATCGTGGTCGTGTTATTTCAATAATCAATAGAAATGGATTGGAAGATTCATCATTTATTGTCATGCGAAACGAATATACTGGTGTAGGTGGTGGTGATAATATTACTGCTAGAAATGGTGCTGTTTTATCTATTTCGGTGGATAAACATAATCGATACTTATTGTCTGTATTGGATCACTGTTATCACAATGATTATCTATTAAATAAATATACTAGAGATATCATTAGACCAGTAAAAAATTACTATCCAGACATGATAAGAAAAGCACCTATATCTAGTATTGTTATCTCACCAGATAAGGAAGAATACGGATATATTAACGTTATGTTTAATAAGTGTTATCTTAAAGCATCTGAATTAATTAACACAGCCTGTAAGATAAGACACAATAGTGCTATTAAATTTATTAAAGGAATAACTCATGAATAATTCAAACAATCTATTCAAGTTACCTGTATACGAAGAACCAATTTATATTGTTGTTGCAGTATCGGATAAATCAGATATTGAAAAAGAAGTAAATAGCTGGTATGATAGCTGGCTTGATTTAGATTTAGAATCTTTAAAATCTCAAGTAGACCATGTTTATCAACAAGATAATCGTTATTTCTTTATCAATGTATTAAAAGATAAATCTGAAATCGACAACCCATTTCTTGTTCGTTTAATACAGGCAGGACGTGTTATATTAACATGCCGATATAAAATCTGTACTAATATAACATCAGATAAAATTGAAATCACTGAAGACAAAGATACTCGTACTTATTCATTTAAAATAAATAACTCTGAAAATGTGATTACTATTTTAGAGAAACATGTAATTACGTTAAGAGATTATGCTAATATTTTATTTGAATTTAGTAAAGGTGATTATAGTAATATCCTATCTGAACTTAGTGGTATTGACGATGGTTTTGTCGAGCGAGTAATCGCTAAAGAAAACTACACCGAAGATGAAGATGCTAAATCTTTTATTCTCGATATCTATAATCTTATTCAAAAAGAGATTCCAGATATCATTAAGAATAACATCAAAATAAAACCTTCTATCAATATCTCTCTATCTCTTTAACTCTTTAAAATTTATATAAAGGAAATTAAAAATGAAACAATTATTCAGTATTGATACTATTTTATCAGCAATTATTTTAATTGTTGTATTTTTATTAGGTTTAGCCTTTGGCTACTATGGTAAAGGAGTAGTATTGTGATTAAATCATTGAGTATTGCTGTTGAAGCCATGGTAATACATAAGGATAGATTCGATAAAGAAACTCTAGACTTATATCGAAGATGTTTCACTGTCACTATGGAAAAAGAAGATTTCTATATCTTTATTAATAGATACCACCATGTAGACCCTGGTGTTAGACACATGATAGATAGAAACTCATTGTATTTATCTGAACTGTCGTGTGAATACAATGTCGATATTACATTACCTGCAATCGATGTAGGTAATCTGAAAAGATATCAGTATTTAAATACAATATCTAAACTCTTGACCAAAGAGAATGTTCAGTTAAAATCCATCAACATCTATAAAGCAAGACGCTTATCTTTCTTTGAAGATAATATCGAAGTGACTAACAATACGATTATGGATGATGTTAAATCGTCTCTGTATAGCCACTACAAAGATAACGAGTCATCAAAACAACCATTAGCAAATATTGGTGAAGATATTCCTGAAGGTATCTTTAGTAATATAAAAGATATCTTTGCTTGCAATATCAACGGACTCTTGAAAGCTTTTAAATAAAGGAATATTAAAATGGAAAATTTTAATACAAAAGAATTTGTAATAGAAGATAATGATTTCCTCATTCGTAATGGTGTGTTAACCAAAAAAGAATGGCATGAAATTATTGCTGGTACTCTAAGTCTTTTGAAAAAAGAGATTGTGAATATTCAGGACACTGATATATTCACCCAGTCAGATAATGACTATCTTAAATATATAGCTTATAACAGTACTCCAAGTCTTCGTATAGCTGATCCGATAGGTGCTATTACTCCTACTTTCATGGGAGATTATTTAAAAATCGAATACCTTTCTAAATTAAAAAGAGAATCAAGATTAAATATTAATAGTCCCTGTATTAGCATTACTACAATTCATGATAAAACCAATGATAAGTTAATCGGTGGTTGCCATGTTAAAATAACTGAGCATGGTAAAATTCTTGGTGAGATTTATATCGACCTTACCACTGAACAAATTAGTGGTGATATCATTCTCAAATTAGGGGATATTAAAGACGATATTCTGTTAGAACATACTCCGTTAAAGAGTAAAAATACTGAAACATCTGAAACAACATCTATCATCTTATCTTCTATTGGTGTTAAGTATAATGGTAGTCTCAATAACCAAATAAGAGATACTGTTTACAATTACAGCACCGTAATTGTCAATAAATTAAACAAGTTACTTTCTGAAACTGAAAGAAACTATGCTGATTATTTCATTGCAAATGACCCATTGAATGTCATGTTGGATAATATGGCTAATGGTGATGAAGAGTGATGATATTTCTTTAGAGAATCTAATTAAACTTAATTTATAACTTATTTAAAGGAAATTAAAAATGTGTGCAAATTGTCAATGTAATCACAACCACGATGACGTAAATTTGCAAGATGATTTACTCGATGGTTTCATCGTTTCTACTATCTTCGGTACATTTACTGTACCAGATGAAGATATTCGTCTGTCTTTGTTAGAAGACGAGAAAGACGCTTTAAACGTTATTCGCCGTATTCAGCACTGGCGTTCATCTGATGGTCAAATTGAAGGTGCGTATGGTCTTTATAAAGACCCACGCTGTGAAGAAACATTATACTTCGATATGGATAATGTGTGGATTATTGCTGAAGATGAGAATGGTGAAGAATACGAAGAGTATATCGACCTTGATGGTGACATCATCATTGCAGCATATCGTTATTTACATAACGAACCACATATGTCTTATCCTTGGTTAGAGAAGTATGTAGATTAAAACATAAACATTAATAAAGAGTAGAGGAATAACCCTCTACTCTTTTTTATTCAAAGGAAACCAAAATGAAATATTGTTCCTATACAAATAATCTTAAAAAATATTTTAATAAGTATTTTTGTAAGTACAAATCTAAAACAAGATTCAATAGATTCGAATACTCAGTATTTAAACGAATGATATATAAAGAATGGTATTTCGACCAAGACGATACATTTGAAGATTGGGTATATCGTTCTCGTATTAACCTTGCTTTGATGGGTTATATTGAAGGTAGTAAAATGTCAACAAGTGAAAAACTCTTTACAGGGTTTAAACCAAAACATGCTATTGTTATTGGTGCAGTACGTAATAACAACCAATCAGCCATTAAGCAATTACCTATTTTATATAAAGGAGGTCAATAAATGAAGTATACTTTCATCTACCGTCCTGTTGTTATGGTTATTAAGAAATACCTATTTCAATATAAACACCCTAATCGCTTTACAAGAAATAGTTTAGATAAATTAAAACAAGATAATGTTGATAAGATATATTATTCTTGTCCTAAACTTATCCGTAATTCTTGTAATGCTAAAGGCCCATTCTTCTTACAAATCTTAAAAGGTAAGAGTATCTGAATTATAACATGATATAGATACCTTACAGTATTATATACTGTAAGTCGACTGAATTAATTAATATTAATTCAGGTACGTATTATTTAATTGGTAATAGAGAAAGAGTTAAACTCTTTCTCTATTTAAGTTAATTAATAAAGAATAAAACATAAAATAGCGACTACTCTATACCCCTGGGCTAACAGGAGTATAGAGTAAAACATGTCGCAGAAAGGAGGTGAAATAAATAAATGGATATGTATTTAATCCAAGTTCTACAGAACAAAGTTCTCTGTGGAATCGAACTTACAGATAGTGAAAAACGCTATTTGGAAAAATACAAACAGTCGGAGAACGACGCGTTAAACAAGTGGTTAGCGAATAATCGCTAACCTCACCAAAGAAAAGCAATATTAACGGTATTGCTTTTCTTTTTTTCCTTTCATAATAAATAAGTTAAAGAATTATTTAATGTTAATTAAAGTAACTTACGGTATATAATACCGTAAGTCGTCTAAATTATAACATGGTTTAGATACCTTACGATACTTTGTATCTAAGTCGCTTGAATTCTAAAATATTTCAAATCTATACTATTTAAGTGAAAGAGTGGAATTATGTTCTATTCTTTCTTCATATCATTTCTCCTACGTCTGAATATTGCAGGACGTTAAATAAAGCAATACACACCCTAGTGCAGATGTGCTCCCGAAAATGCACTATTTTAATCTAGAGTGATAAGGTGTTTCCTCTTCCCTTTCTGCCTTAATTGCTCTTGGTTAAAATTACTAGTAATCTCCGCTTTAGATACTCACCCCGAACGAAGGGTGAGTATCTTTTTTTTACCACGTAAATGATTTTTTTAGTTTATCTATAAAACCTAGATTAGCAAATAGATTAGGTGCAATCCTTTTCTTCACACCATTGTATTCAGATTGAGAAATCCTCTCTACTTGACACATTTCCGGAATATATTTACTTTCTAGAGTTTTACTGTCTAATCTAGGGAAATATCTTATCCTATAGTACCCTGGTAAACATGGTTCACTATAATAATCTATCTTTACTTTATCAGACATTACTTCCAATAAGTATTCGTACATCACATCACTTATCTTACCATCAGCAATACCGATATTCGTATACTTTACTTCAGATACAATCAGTTTAGCAATAATCTCACCCTTATATTTTTTAGTTTCTTTATTGTAAGGTACTAACCAATGTTCGTTAGACCAACCCACATCGTATACTAATTCTTCATTTGGTTTTAAACAATACTCAAACGGTAGTTTGTAGATATACCAACCATTTTTAAAATCTACTTTCTCATTGCTACCATAACCACTATAGCCGTACATTAAATGCCAAACTAATTCATTCATTCCTTCTACACAACCAATGACACTATCTGACACATGTACTCTAGGTACTGTTTTGTCTTCTTTTGGCCCAGGTCTCTCTGCTAGACGAGGTACAAATTCTTTAATATTTCCATTTACTGAACCATGTAGCATATAGGGATAGTCTGGATTTGCTTTTACAATCTCTATATTCTTTCTCACCTTTGGTTTTTGATTATCTACATATTCTTCGATATCTGCTAGATGCTTATCCATTTTATAATTTCCTTTAAACGTATGACTACTAATTATATAGTAAAGGACATACTATGTTATTACAATTACCCATCAGGAATGAAAAAGTCAGTATTACTAGACCAATCGTACTAAAGGTGGTACGAGACTTAAAAGAATACTTAGATATCTTTCCTGATAATATTAATATTGTTTATATTGACGAAGAAGGTGTACGTAAAGAAAATGGTACTGCTACACACGAATTAGGTAAAGAAGGAATCAATACAACATCTAATCCTTTAATTACCTTATCGGTTACTGAGGAGTATCGTAATAATACTTTCTTACAATACCAACATTACGACCAAGAGTTCCATCCTTGTTTTTTACACGATAAAACACAAACATCCATCACACCTTATTATTCAGATGTAGAAATGCGTTTGAATATCTCATACAGGGCACCTTCTAAAGCAGCTGCTAGGATGTGGTTAAACAGCATTAAATCAAAAATTAGAAGATACAGAGACGCATTCCCACATAACTTAGAATACTCATACGAGATACCTGAGCAATTCATTTACATATTGACAGAAGTCTATCGTCTAATCCGTAATCAAGATAAAACAGTGAGTAATGTATCAGATTGGTTTCAAGAATATTTTATTAGAAGATTTGGTACTGCTTCTGATTCAGCAGGTGTGAATACTATCTTTGTAGTGTCTGAAATCCAACAACAAGTATTCGGTTATTTTAACTTTGATGGTGCAATTGAAGAAGGTGATAAAGCCGATGGTGCGACTTCTTGGATTGTTTCTTTTGATTACTTATTACGTTACCAAAAACCTACTGATGTTTCTATCTGGGTACCTAGAACCATTTACAATCAAGTGTTACCGGATTCCATTATGGGTATTGATGACGATGGTGAGGTAGAGACTACTAAACCAGATGAAGTGAAGTTTCCAGAGAATCAAACCTATTATACCAATTCAGGTTATTTCTTAGACCAATATTCAGCTATTCGTGATAATGCAGAGTGGGATGATTACAATGGTATCACTGTACCTAGGTGGAATGAATTCCAACCTCTACAATCGCATTCTATTATTGGTTTAGAGAGATTTGTAGACCAATTGGTATTATTCTTACCTGAAGATAAAGAAGGTGATTTAATCTTAGATTTAAATAACCCACAAGGTTACGATATTGACGAAGATTTAAAAGCTTTCATTGTTTCTGAAAAAGACTACATGTTACACAAAGGAAAGTCTGTATTCCAGTTATGTGTTTACGAAAATAACGCCATGTTAAGAAGAGACTTTATTAAGATTGATGAAACAGGTAAAGTATATCTAAATGGTGAAATTGATATTGCTAAGATTTACAATATTCGTTTAGGAATTTACCATGATTGGAAATACTTAGATACAGACGCTATTGAAAGATTGAAGAAATGGTGTCGTGAAAAAGGTAAATGTCACTTCTTTACTTTTAAAGATAGATATGCTTACAATGAATGTCAACTGGGTATTCGTCGCCATCCTGATGATAGATTCTTTAGAGAAGTAGAGTGTGTTAATGATAAGTATTCTGAACTTTACTTTAGAATCATCGAGTATATTTCTGGTAATAGAATGCCTGACATGATTAAGAATAATAGAGACTGGGGTAAAGACCATCCTTCTATTCTTAATACACACAAAACTGTACAAACATTCAATACAACCAATATTAGCCATCCTAAGGAGAGGTAAATGCCTACTTTAATTACTGATAAATATAAACCAGAACAGGCAAAACCCGTACATGAGTTTATTGAAAAACCAAAGATTGTTCCTACTGATTTTAAAACAGCAGTAGTCGATAATAGAAACAACCGACTAGATACCTTAATCCGTTATGTAGAGGGTTCTCACCAAAAGGTGATTTACTTTAGACAAAGATTAGGTCGAGACGATTCAGTATCACAATACTCTCAAGATACTTCTGCTGCTCATCAACAATACGAAAGAATTGATGGGTTAGAAATTGTGATGCAATCTGGTTTGTCTACTTCCAATAATGGTAGTGACATTAGAACTACTGAGATTACAGGTGAAGCACTGATTGAACAACCTATTATCCCTAATGTAGGGGATATTATGTTAATGGACTTTGGTAGAGGTACATTAGGTTGGTTTGGTATTAATAGTACCCGCCGTATGACCCATCGTACCAATACTTTATACGAAATTCAGTTCTCTTTATCGTTTGAAATTACTGACCAATTAAATGACCCGAGAATGCTTGACTTAAATAAGAAAACAGTCGAAGTATTTAAGTATTCTAAAGACTATTTAAAAGCAGGTCAGAATCCTTTAATTTCTCCTAAGAAAGCTGCTTTGTTTGAAGAGCTTTTAGAAGAGTATGATAGATTAAGAGTATTGTGGTTTCGTAAGTTCTATTCTCGTATGTTAGAAACTTGTGTAATACCCAATCAATCACACGTTACTTACGATGGTTTTTACATGAAAGCCATTCGTAAATGGTTTAGTGTGTGTAATACACCTGAGATGATGTATTTTAAAATCTTCGATGACTCTCAGTTCTCTATTTTAAAGAATCCTAGTATTTGGGATGTTATCCATACTCGTGATAAATACTTATTAAAAGAAATATTCACTAAAGCTGTAGCTGTACCGAGTAGTTCTTTTAGTAATATTCCCCAATTTGCTATGATTCGTTTTTCAGGCTTTAGTTGCGTCGTTATGCCTGTAGAAGTAAGTTATACCAACGAACTCTATCTAAACCATAAAGACATTATTGGTAAAGCTATTGTCATTAACAATGATGTTTCTAAAACCAGAATGCATACATACCAAGGTATTCCTTTAATCAATCAGGTACTGATGAACGATTCTTATGTATTCTCTCGTGACTTCTATAAAGATTCATTAGAAGGACAATCTCACTTAGAATTACAACTAAGAAAATATCTTAATGACGATACATTAGATATTGAGACTTTAGAAGCATTAGTAAAAGATGTAGAAAACTGGGGTGAAATGGAACAATACTATTTTATTCCTACTCTGATGATTTTAATCCACTATGGTGTAAGGAGAATGTAAGTGGAGGAAAAAAGAAGATATCTTACTCGTGATGAAATGAATTCTTCTGTTTATCGATTATTCAATACACCATTCGTAGTACGAGTGGCTTATATTGATTTGATTGATATTGGTGAAATTCAGCGTTATGGGATGATTACATCTGGTGATGAACATGATGATAGATGTAATGCTCATGAGAAAGTCACTGTAGCTCTAAAGATTCCTAAGCTATTGGAATTATTTAGAAAACAGATTCCATTTTATTTAGTCGATTCTAGTCAAGAACACTTAATGTATACGATTATTCATGAACACTTAATTGAGTGGCGAGAATATGTAGAAGAGTGTAGAGGGATTAACCATTTACTAGGTAAAGTCCCCTTTAAGGATTTAAGGGATTTATCTGAAATGGCTACAGTGATTTATAAAGTACGTGACCGTAATAATGATAGAGACATTACTGAAACCATTAATGCGATTAATCAATCCTTTAGTGTTAGTGGTGTATATACAGGTTACGATTTGTTCACTCGTGAGAAAGAGAAAACCGAGCTTATCGAAGAGATGAGAAACCAACAAGAGATGGCACCTCATTTAGCAGAGATGGGTAAGATTTCAGAAAAGGTTAGAGGTTAAGTATGTTTGATAACATGACCAATCCAGCTAATGGTGAAATTATCAAAATAGCAAAAGGTAATTCACCTGCTTCTTACGATTATACACAGGCTTATATACACGTTATTAAAAAGAATGTGACTTATCGTACTTTAAAAGTCTTGTCTTTAGATATATCGAGAGACTATGATAAAAACATAGCAGATGAAATCACGATTGAAGTAATGTTATCTCCTGGTATTTGGGCAGACATGATTTATCCTTATATTGACGATATTGAAATTACCGTACAAAAATCACCCAGTGCGATTAGTACGTATCAAACTATTCAACGGTATAAAGGATACTGTAAGAATCCAATCAATGTTCGTAAGGTAATGGCTATTGCTCAAAATGCTTCCACTGAAGACTTGAATAAAATGGATGTGATTAAGATAGACTTTCAATTAGTACCTATCTTAGTAGAAAAACTATTGACTATTCAAGCAGGGACTAATTTTGTAGATTGTCGTGTAGATGAAGCATTAGTAACCATGCTAATGAACGAAGGTTCTAAGATTGAAGGTTTGGATAACCACGATGCATTACAAGGTATTGATATTGTCGAACCAGATAATCAAGATACTTATCGTAATATCCCTGTACCCCATACTACTCGTTTGATTAACTTACCTAATTACTTACAAAAGTTTTCTTATGGTATTTATAAAAAAGGATTAAGTCACTATATCCAAAATGGTATGTGGTATGTCTATCCTAAGTTTGGTTTAGATAGACGTGACAATAAAATACGATATGTTAATATCTTTGTTACTTCTCGTGATTTATTACAACATACTCCTGTTACTTATCGAATAGAAGGTAATGACCTTTATATTATCGGTACAATAGAAAATGAATCAGTAGATAATAATTCAGCTAAGTTATTAAATCATGGTAATGGTTTAAGAACTGTTAATCTTAATGTACAAGATACAGATGATGCTGTAAAAGTAGATGGTAATAAAGCACTAGTATCTCGTGGTCAATCTGTTAATGAGTTTATCATTAACGAATCACCCAATAACGTAACATACGCGCCATTGGCTCAAACTAAAACCAATACGAATATCTACGAACAAGTTTCTTCTTTAGAAGGACGAGTAGGTAAACTATATTCAGTAGTTTGGAATAACTCTAATCCTGATTTAATTAAACCTGGTTCTATCATGCGTATTCACTATACTGGTGAGAAGAATGAGCAGTTAATGCTTGAAGGTGTGTTACTAAAAGCACACCACTATACACAAGCCACTGGTCAAGGTATGACTTCTACTTCTTACGAAACCACGACTGGTTTGTTTATCTTTTGTAAAGAATATTAATAGCGAATACAGGTACCCTATTCATTTAGGGTATCTGTATATTTAATTTATTTTAAACCTATATTATTTAATTGATGAGATATTCATTTGATATATATCTCCATTTGATGTATATCTTATCTATTCCATGAAAGGATATAAAATGGATGTAAATACTGATTTAAAAATTGGTGATAGACCAATGTTAACGAGACAACATTCTAAAAGTAGATTAGGTAAACTTTCATTTTACTTTGATGAAATTAATAAACCTATTGAAGAGAATGATAGAATTGAAAAACTGGATATAAAAGCACAAGCAATTGTAGACAGTGAAGACGATAGTCGTCAGGAATTTATTGACAAGGAGGTTACTAAAATGCTCCTTGGTGATAAAAATGCACTCTATGTTATTAGACGTGTGAAACAACTTCTTAATCAGCAAGAAGACAGGCAAGAAACCAATTAAACTCTTAAATAAAGGAAACCAAAATGATTAAAGTAATCGCATTTGAAGGCAGTTCTAACGTAGGTAAAACTACCTTGATTAAAGCTTATGCTAAAAAGCTACAAGCTGAAGGTAACTTGGTATTTATCCATAAACCTACAGGTGATGAATCTACGTATGGTAAAGAATACGACATCTTCTCATTTGAGGGTGTAGATAAAGAGTATATGACACCATACCAAGCTCGTTATCAAAAAGCACGTGAACGCATTGCTCATGGTATTGATCTTTTGTTGGGTAAAAAACCTAACACTAGTATTGTAACTGAAAATGCAACAGCTGAATATATCAGAGAAGCAAATGTTCGTCTTATCTGCGAAGGTAAGATTGAACAATTGCATGTAGTACGTATGCTTTTGAACAATATCGAAACCAATAAAGATATTTACTTGTTGGTAGACCGTACTATTATCTCTTCTTTGATTTATGGTTATTCTTACAATAATGTGTGTAATCTTGAAACATTAGTTGTAAACAAAGAATACGAACACGTAAGAAGTCTTAAAAATATGGTAGATGTATTTGTCAATGTTACTCGTGATAAACCATTTAATCTTCCAAAAGAGAAATTAAATGGTGAAGAGTACGATAAAGCATTTGACAAAGAGTCTATGGTTAATCATGAGAAATATCAAAAACACTATAGTTCTTTCTTCTGGTTGGTTATTGGTAAACCTAAATTCGTGATTATCGATGTTGCTGATGAAGAACCAGATACACTGGCAACTGAACTTCAAGGAATGATTAGCAAAGTAGATGTTGGCAGTATGGGTTGGTATGAATTCATGCAATTAGCCAATCGTACTAACGCTACCTATAATGCGGATATCAGTAAAGCACTCTTCCATGACTTGGTAGGTATTTTGGGTGAATTCAATGAAATTTTTGATATTGAAGCCAAACAAACTATCTTTGAGAAAAAACCACTGACAGAACAACAAATTCAATGCATGTTGTCTGAAGTAGGTGATACTCTTTGGTATTGCGGTATTGCTCTCTATGACCTTGACCGTGCAATTACTGAAAAGATTATTTCCGATGAAGATAGTATTGCAGAAAGACTAGGTATCAATATTTGTGGTAGCAAAATTACTAGTTATATTGCTAATAAACTGAATACTATTCATTCTTTGCATATTGATAAAGATGTTAATCAAGATGAATTCTTTGTGGATATATTCGGACTTGATTTGTCTCGTATTGCTTCTGTAATCGACGATTATAAGAAACACTACTTCTACGGTCAACCTTTAACAAGTGTGTTGCTTAGCGATTTCTTGGAGATAGTTGAGCGTATTCTTACTGTGTTAACTTCATTGACATTTTATCACGATATGGATATGGAAACTGTTGCTGATAAAGTAATCAAAAAACTGAAAGCTCGTTATCCTGAAAAGTTCTCGGTAGAAGATAGCATCAATCGAGACTATACTAAGGAATCTCAAGCTTCTGGTTTGTTAGGTAAATAAGTACTGGACTACTACGGGGATAAAACCTCGTAGTAGTCTATTATTTTTTTGTCTATTTATCGGGCAATTCTATGAGAATTTATATTTACACCCCTAATAGGAGTATCCTAAATGAATTTAAGAATGTTGATTGAAGAACTCTCTTCAATGCCCAAAGATAAATTACTGTACGATTCCATTAACCAACCTACTTGGCATATGTCACAAACAGGTGAAGTAGTATTAGCAGGTTCACCTTGTCCTATCCAGACAGTAGAACAGCTTTTACATAAACTAAAACTTATCCAAAAAAGAGATTTACCTTCTCAAGACTTTAGCTTTAAACGTGCTGTACATGAAGACATTGAGATTTATACTATTTCTGCAAAACCAGTAAATGGCGTCAATAAACTAAGAACTGAACTCATTACTTCTTCTACTGTTAAACTTTGGCAAATGTTCTCTACTGACCATATGTTAGTAGATGTAGCAGTAGGTGGCCCATCTTATCTTATGTCTTCTGATAAAGTAAAGATTTTAGTCAATAAACCTTATTATCAAATTCTAGGTTTAAATGGTAAACGTACTTATTTAGAAGAATTGCTAAGTGTACATTCTTTCTCTTGGCAAGATGAAAAAGGACAAATTCAGTTCTTTAATAAAGCATACTGGGATAATTCATCTCATGATTGTCATTGTGATGATGCACCAGTTCTTGACATTAACAATAACGCAGGTGGTTTCAATACCATCCATCCATCGAAAGGAAAACACACATGCCAGTAAAATCTACATTTAATAAAAAACCATTGATTACATTAGGTGTTATCGCTTTACTATTCATTGGTATTATCGTTATCAATGTAAGCTGTTCAGCAAAAATGGATAAACCACAAACTCAGACTACTACTACTACACCAACAGTAGAACAAAATAAACCTACTGAAACTAAACAAGAAGTAGTAAAAGAAGAAACAGGTAACACTATTGTAGAAGAAGCTACTACTAATGAGGACGCCGTTAACAGTGTAAACGATGTAATTAAACCTTATCAATTACCTGTTTTAGACATTAAAACCAAATTAGGTTTAACTCGTGACGATAAGGACAATAAGATTGTTTCTTACTTTAATACTGCTTCTAAAAACGGTAAGTTTAAACGCGTGATGTATTATATCTGTTCTCCTAAAGATACGGTACTGCCAACTAAAGGTCGTTACTTCATGTTTGACTTAGGTGCTACAGAGACTTCACATCCTATTCCCATCAGTTCTATTAATGTAGGTGATAACTCTTACTTAGTAACTGATAAAACTAAAGTTAAAGAAATTCTGAAAGACTTAAACACTCACAATGAATTTCATTTGATTTTAGAAAACTCTCAACGAATTAATATGTTTGTTGAACCACGTAAAACTAATACTTTACCTTGCATGTAACTATTTACTCTACTGACCTCGTATAGGGGCCAGTAGAGTAATAAGCTATTTTAATTTAAATGTATACTATTTAAATGGTAATAGAGAAAGTGTTTAACTCTTTCTCTATTTAAGTTTATTAATAAATAATAAAAGCGACTACTCTATACTCCTGTTACAGCAGGGGTATAGAGTAAAACATGTCGCGGAAAGGAGGTGAAAAAATGGATATGTATTTAGTGCAAATCCTTCAGAACAAAGTTCTGTGCGGTATAGAACTTTCAGATAGCGAAAAACGCTATCTGGAAAAATACGAACAGTCGAAAAACGACGTGTTCGCTAATTGGTTAGCAAATAATTACTAACCTCACCAAAGAAAAGTAATATTAGCAGTATTACTTTTCTTTTTTTCCTTTCATAGTAAAGAAGTTAAAGAATTAATTAATATTAATTCAAATCTATATTATTATATTGAAAACGATTGATATAATCGTCTTATTGTCTCACTTTATATAAAGGAATCTTACTATGTTTAAATATATCAAAAACCAACTCATCAATCTGGTTAACAAAAACAATCAACCAAAAGAATTTGGTGAGTATTTTAATAATGTTTACCATACTCCAAAGGACATCCATAAGGATATTATTAAGAATATCCAATACTGGTTAAACGAAGAAGAACCTCGCTGTAAACAAGTGAAGTTCAAAGTAGCAGAACCGGTATATGGTACCGATGGTTGTATTCTTAAAGTAGATATTAAAGTCTACATTAAAGATGCTCACACTGGTACTATTGAATTTGAATTGCATGACAATGCAGGATTCAGTAATCACGAACATTATTCTATCTTGAAGTTTGCTCAAGATGAATACGTTATTTCTACTTATAACGAATGTTATAAAGCAGAAGATATCTTAGATAAGATGGAAGATGCTTGCCATCGTATTTCTAAGAAGGTATCTAACCACATTGATGTGGTAGATGATTTGTATAAAACCATTAAGTAAAAGGAGTATCAAATGAAGAAGTTTATTGGAGCACTGGTAGCAGTAGGCTTAGCAGCTACAGCTTATTCAGCTGAAGCAAAACCACATAAAGCAAAGAAGCCTAAGCGTACATCACACAAAGTGGTTAAACTTCACAAGAAACACAAAGTGAAGAAACACCCACGGATTAAGAAACATGTGCGGCATCACGTGATAGCGAAGCATCACGCTGTGAAACAACATGTGGTAAAACACCATTTTAAAAAGCATGTAAAGAATACTCACCAAAAGGTAGTACATGAAAAAGAGAATGTATCGCCTAATAGTGAAGTTGATATGTTGGCTTTGGCAATCCACAATGAAGCACGTGGTGAACCTCGTAGTGGTAAATACGCTGTAGCCAATGTGATTCTCAATCGAGTAAAACACAAAAGCTTTCCTAACACTGTTCGTAAGGTCGTAACACAACGCGGACAATTCCAATGGTACCATAACCATAAGCTGCGCTCACGTACAGCACCTACTGAAGAAGCTCGTGCTATTGCGCGTGATATCTACCAGAAACATGTATCAGGCCGTCGTGTCGATAATACTGGTGGTAGTATCTTCTTCAGCTCAAATGGTGTACGTCCTGCACCACGTGCTGTAAAAAGTGTACGTGTAGGACACCATCAGTTCTACCGTATTAAAACATAAAGGAATCCAAAATGGCTAACGAAATGAATAAAGCAAAGTTTAAGATTATCAAAACAGATTTAACTACATATATCTTGACGATTTGTGATTTTGACTTATCTGAATATGTTTATCAGTTATCAAATGCTGAAGAGTTCAAACATCATGTAGAAACATATCCGCATACTAACACATTAACCATTAAACCACGGTATGGTAATGAAACCATTACAGCAAGATATGGTGATATATTGGTATGGAATGATGTATCTGTTGGTGTTATTTCTAGTTCTGAACTAATTAAGGTAATGAGAGAGAGAGTAATGAATGAAAATGAATTAATTCAATTTAAACAAAAGGTAGATGAGTTCTTCTCTAAATGCCAAGAAGAATTCTCTGTACGTTTGCAAATCGAATCTGAAGTAAACACATTTATTCGTAAGAAGATGTTAATTTACAAAGAACCTTTCAAACAACACTTGCGTGATTTTATTGAAGAAAACAATGAGTTGATTTCTCAATTAAAACACGCTAATCTGATTTTGACTAAATCACGTCATGTAGACTTCTGTACCAATAGCTCAATGGAAGTATCGTTTATGCTAAATGGTAAACGTTATTTCTATTCTATTGAATACATTGTAGCTTGAAAGGAAACTGTTATGGTAATACCTAAGAGTAAAAAGAAACAACGTCAATTCTTTATTGAATTAAATTACTTGCAGAAAGTAGATTTTGAAAAAGCAAAACGTTTAATCAATAAAGGTGACATCAGTAGTGTAGTACGTGGTGTTGAAGTATTGATGAATAAACCTCGTACCACTAGCATGAAGAACGCCATTCATTATCATCTGGATTCATGGTTAGAGGCTCTACATGATAGAACAGATGTATTGTTAGAGGAACTTCGTGATAAAACTATTAAGGAAATTGGTTCTTTTCCACATCCAGAAGTTCTCACATTGGAAGAAAAGGAGGACTTGTGGCTTAAAACTTTACCGGAAGAAATTCGTCTTGACTTATCCTCCCCATTAGAGGATTTTCACGATAGTCTAGAAGACGAAGGATATCCTATTGATTATGGTACGCCATCGAAACAAGACTTTGAAATCGAAGAAAACTAAATCCTAAATTATTTTAAACCTATATTACTAAAGTGAAAAGGAAGAAATCTCCTTTCACTACTTTAACTTAATCCACTTATATAAAGGAAATTCAAAATGAATAAACTTATTCTCTCTATCGCAGTTATGGCAGCTTTGACTGCTTGTTCTAAAGAAGAAGCAAAATCAAATAATGAAGTTATCAAAGAGACCATCTCTTCTGATGACTTCAAAAATCTGGATAAAGACGCGCAAGCCATCGTATTGCGTGCTTTGTCAGACAAAGAAGGTACTAGCACAGCTGAAGTAGCTAATAGTGATACTTCAGGTAACGTTGATGATACTGAACTCACAGCTGAAGAACAAGCCATGGATGACGGTAGTGGTTTAACTGCTGAAGATAATGGGCAAACCATTCACTTTGGCAATGGTTGGACACTCTACAAAGAAGGTACGGCTAACTTTGAAGTTCGTAATATGGTAGAAGCCGCTGGCCCAGTCTATCGCTACGAAGGTGATATCGATGGTAACCATGTCACCATGGGATTTACTTGTTCTCGACCTAATGCAACATCGTATATTGTATTAACAATGGCTAACGGCGGTGAGTTCTCAAGTTATGGTGTAAAAACACTCCCAGACAAAACAAAGTATCCTTTAGCTTTTTCAGTTGGTCCTAATGGTGGGATTAACAAAAGTAGCGATATGCCTAATGGTGGTTTGGAGATTTCTGCTAACGCAAACCTCGATAAGAATACCATCGATGTTAACTATCGTGATCCCAATAGCATGGTTTTGCGAAACGTAAACGTAACCGTTCACTCTACTGATATGTCAAATAAGAACTTCATCTCCCGTTGGTACAATGGTCAATATGACAATATGTACTTAGGTCGTATTACCGATGCTGAAATACAAGCATTTGCCAAAGGTACTGAAGCACCAGAAATCAATGGTAAAGTCAATCAGACTAAACCTATCTTGATTTCTAGTATTCCTAAGCTGACTCCTGGCGAAGGTAAGATCTTCAATAAGCACCCATGTAACTTCTTCTAAAATAAAATACTACTCTATCCGTGAATATATGGATAGAGTAGTATTTTCTAAATTCTTTATTTCTTTTTTACTTAAAGGAATCTATATGCAACAACATTTGAATACCATTCGTGAAATTTTACAATATGGTGAAACTATTTTGACAGACCGTAGTGGTTCAGGTATGCGTTCTGTTATTGGTGTTATGGAAAAGTATCCACTTTTAGATGGTTCATTTCCTTTAGTCACTACTCGTAAGATTAATTTTACTAAAACATTACATGAATTGATTTGGTTTATTAAGGGTACCAGTGATGTTACTTATCTAGAAGAAAACAAAGTGCCCTTCTGGACAAAATGGACTACTGAGCGTAATATCCAAATTGACAAGAAACCATTTAAGACCATCGGTCCTATGTATCCTGAAATTTGGCGTAAGCTTTCAGTAACCAATGTCAATGTCGAAGTAGGTTCTGACAAAGCAGATAACCATATGGTGAGTTGTAAAACAATTGACCAATTAAAAGACTTAGTAATAGGTTTAGCACGTGATATTCAATACGATGTTATCTCACGTCGTCACTATATCTCAAACGTTAACTTAGGTATGCGCCCATTTGAGAAACTAGACCCTATTACCAATGTTAAGATGGGGCACATGGCTTTGGATACCTGTCACCGTGAATTCTTTGTTTCTCTACGTCCTATAACAGACACTGAATTAGAAGAAGTCATTAATTACCGTGAGAATCAAGCCAAACAATTTGGTGAAGTAGATAACAGACCTTTACCTAAATATAAACTCATGACTTCTCTAACCATGCGCTCTAATGATGTGGCTATTGGTAAACCACACAATATTGCACAATACGCTTGTATGAACTTTATCTTAGCACACATTCTTAATTGTCACCCAGGTGAACACACCCACATGGTACATGATGCACACATCTATTTACCACACATCCAAAACATTAAAGAACAGCTAAGTCGCACTCCATTCCCAGCACCTAAACTATACTTGTCTCAACAACTCAATAAAGAAAAATTATTGAGTGGTGATATTGATATTGAATGGTTTAAAGTAGTGGGATATCAGTCGCATCCAGCGATTTCTTTTTCACTAGAAGGTTAAAATAACTTACGGTGTTTTACACACCGTAAGTCGTCTAAATTATAACATGATTTAGATAACTTAATGCTACAGTACACCTAAATCGGGTGTACTGTAGTGTAATAAGTATGACTATACGCAGATTATTTAGGAGATTCTAAATGAAATGGATACAAGATTTATTAGATAATTGTGTCTATTGTAAATCACATAGAAAAGATTTATTAGTCATGATACTGGTGGTATTTATTTTGTCTAGTTTTCTTTTTTTATCCTGGGTTTACCCTGATGGAGAGAGAAGAGTTTTACATAAGCCACGCAGTAAAACAGTAAGTTGGGTATCGCAAACTTATCCTGATAATAGAGATTCTTATTACTTATCGGATAATAAAGGTTTGGCTTTAGTATTAACTTGTAAGGATAAGAAATTTACCATACAAGACCTGAAAGCCATGACTATTTTAAGAATATCATTGTATGGTGAACAATTTCCAATTTCTACTTTAGGAATGGATGATGATTTATATAAAGTACCAGTGATTAACGATAATCCAAACCCTACTGAAGAACAAATTCGTTTTCTAAAGAAACTATCTACAGCGAATGTAATCACATTTGAGTTTGAAAACATTAAGTACACTTGGGTGACAGACAATCAAACTACCCTGTCACGTTGTGTTAATCTAGATTAATATAAGGATAAAGCAAAATGGTAGACAATGCAAATAAGCTAATGCCTTACGACCCACGAGTTACGGGTATTGATAACATCAATCGTATTTTGGAAGCCGCTGGTATTCCAGAAGAATTACTGGACGATGTAACGATTGAATCAGTAAAAGATTCATCTAATCCAGAGTTTGATGTATACCAAGACAAAGTAGGTAACACTGCTTTGAAAGTAAGTTACTCTGGTGAATTGGCTAAGCTAACCAAAAAGACTTCTAACGTTCACTTCTACGACCGTGTGAAACCTATTCCAGATAAATGGCAAAACAAAATCATGTACGTGCGTGATTCTGAAATGGAAAACATCAGTATTGACCAATACATTAAAAATGTTTGGACGAATGATGGCTTTCCATTCTTAGGTGAAAACCTGTCATTTGAAGTACAAGGTACAGCTGGTGGTTTACGTTATGGTCGTAACTTAGTAGAAGTACGTCCTTCTGCTCGCAGCTATGGTTTGACTGGTGTAGCTTATCAAAAAGTACAATACTTTGTAGACTTGGGTCACAAGCAAGCTAAGATTGTAGCAGTAGTAAACCCATTTGTCAATACTGTACAAATGAATAAAAAAGACTGCTATATTGAGATGGTGGTTCCACCTGCTGTTACTGTTCAAGAAACTGAACGTCGTATTCTAGACCGCTATTTGCGTGAAGCATATGGCATGATTCGCAGTAAAGCCATCTTAAAAGAAATCGACGATGAAGTCATCGACATCGTTCGTAATCCTAACTTTAAACAAGAACTGCGTGCTCCTGCAAATGAAGAACAATCTATTGAGAAGAAAGCTTCTGCTAACTACGCATACTCTTATCTCTATACTCTGTCTAAAGAACAACAAGAAGATGAAACATCTGCTGTAGTAGGTAATATTCGCCTGATGGTTGCTCGTGGTTACTTGTCTAAACTCTTACTGGACTCTAACTTATTCCCAGTAGAAGAAGAACAAGCTTATCGTTTTAAAGAAGATAAAGTACGTAGTTTCGTATTCTCTAAATCTAATAAAAACTTTGTAGAGTTTGAAATTACATTAGGTAAAGAGACTTCTGTTACTAATGCTGAACAAAAAGCTGAGAAAATTATTCGTAAATTCTTAGGTGATTATTCTGTATTTGTAGATATTGGTTTAGAGACTTCTGAAGCCAATCGCTTGATTCTTTCTGTTACTCCTAACGATAAAATCTCTGATTATGTTTCTGGTGATGTTAAAGCCATTGTTAACTATACTCTCCAAATTAATGGTGATGAAGATAACTGTGGATGTGAGCATAAACCTGAAAAAGAGACTGTTGTCGTTAAACGTAATTTAGGTGGTTTCTCTGGTGTAGCCCACTATGAAAAACCAGCTACTCCTGCTACACCCGTAGCTCCTGTAGCTCCCGCAGTAACTGAAGAAGCACCACGTGAGTCTGAAAATGTACAACCTGCGCCAGCTCAACCTGCTCGTCCACGTGTTACTGAAGTCAGTACTGCTAACTTAATCGATGCTTACCGTCACGGTAGGAATGGATAAGAATAATAAGTCCTTTAGGGACATCCACTAATGGGGATACTCTTGTGTCCCTTTTCTAAACTTAAACTTTAAATTGAAGAGGTTATTAAAATGGCTGATAAGTCTGAATTGAATAAAATGCTTACGGAATTTGCTGAGTTCTTAGGTACTGAAAACAAAACTTTGGCAGATGCAATTACTGCTAAGGTAGACCAACTGAAACAAACCATCATGGGTGGTGAAGTTGATGAAGAACTGGATACCTTCCGTGAATTGATTGCTGAATTTAAGAAAATTAAAACAGCACAAGGTGATACTCCTGAGTTTATCTTGAATAAATTCACTGAGCTTGAAGGTAAAATCAATGAACTGACTGGTACTGTTGGTACCAATAAAACCACAGCTGAAACTTTGGCTAATACTGCTAAAGAAACTGCCGATACTGCTAAACAATTGGCTGAAGAAGCCAAGACTACTGTAGCTGACTACGCTGCTGTTAAAGCTAAAGCAGAAGCTGCTGACGTATTGTCTCAAGCAAACCAAACCAAACTCCAAACTGCTGAACAAAAGATTCAAACTATTGAAACTAAATTAGGTACTTTGGACATCGACGGTTTGGATTTGGAAAAACTGAAACAGGCTTATAACAGTACTCGTAATGCTTAACTAGTTCTATAGTCTATTTGATAAAACAATCGATGAGACTTATATAATTGAATATAGTTAAATCGATTGTTTTCTCGAAAACAAGAAGGGATAAATCAAATGGCTAATCAAAAATTAAAAGAACTACTTATCGATACCATGAAATTTCTGGGAGAGAAGCATAAAGAGTTAGCCAACTCTGCAAAGTCTATTGCTGGCAATGGTTCTCCAGAAAGAGTGGTAACAGCATCTAAGGGTACTGTTTATACTGATAATCAAATTACGCTAGGTGTATCGCAGTGGATTAAAACTACTGATACTGGTAATACTGGTTGGAAGGTTTTAAATGGTGATACGGGTTGGGTAGAAATAACAAGAGCTACTACTAGAAAAAATAGTAGTAATAAAGTTTGGATTAGACGAGTTAACGAACGTGTGACATGGAAATTCGGTGGTGCTCAGTTTGACTGGTTTGGTATTGTTGCCCAGGCTGATAAGAGTTGGACTGGTTTAGCTAAAGGTGGTAAAATTTACCACACGTATATCTGTCCTCCTACCTGGAATCTTATCCCTGTTGGTTTTCGTTCTCCGTCTAGTTTAATTGGTCAGTTTTATTCTGACTTAACCAATAAAGCTTATGGCGTCTGGAAGTTAGGTGGTGTTAACGATAAAAATCAATTTCGTTTAGAGTTCTTCGACCAAGAAGATGCTAAAAAGGCTATTGACGATATTCGTTTTGATACTATCACTTATTTAACAGATGACCCATGGCCTGAGCGTTTAACTGGTTGGTAGTATAAGTAGTTTTTAGTTATAAAACAAACAAGGATGTAAAAATGTCTAATAAGACTCCGTATAATGTACATCAGTCTGCTGGTATAAACATCGAAGCACTTTTACTGAATGCAGGATATACTAAAAAAATCCTGAATGAAGATGATGTTTATATTCAGTTATTAGAAGACAATACTTTGGAAGGCAATAATGCTAAACTCTTTATTGCTTTTTCCAAAGACGTTGCTTCTAAGATTGATAAGTCTAAAGTAAAAACATATAGTAACGATGTACCTCTACCTAATGGTGCTAAATACATTGATATCGCTGAATTTCAATCGCATTTGGATAATGCTACATTTAAACAAGTATACGATGTATACAAACGTGTAAATTCTGGCGACAGTGTAGATTATGTTCCATTTAAGTTTTCTAAAGAAGACATCGTTAAAGAGTTTACTATTATTGAGCACGAATTTACTCGTCAAAAATTAATTGAAGTAGCTAGAAAGGTAGCTAACCGTAAACCAAATACACCTACTATTTACGGTTATGTACGAGAAGTACAGGTTGTTCAAGAAGGTCAGGTAACATACGAGAATGATACACATTTGGTATTTCCTGATAAAGAAGCAGAACAACAAACTGACCCTGCTACTAACTTAGATAAGTATTATTCCTACGAAGCTTTTACACCAGTACTAGGTGGTAGCGAGATTCAGATTACACCAAAAGGCGTTCATCGCTTCTTTGCATTACCTGAATCATTGCATATCCATGCTGCTATGGACTTGAACTTAGTTGATAATGTTTTACAATACAATGCAATTAAGTTTGTAAAAGACTTTAATCAATCTTCTTTGAAAGAATTTGTTAAAACAGAAGTATCTGTTGAATTGGAATCTGGTTCAGTTACACAGAATCCTGTCGTAGTATTCCATAAACCTAAATCCAGATTATCCAATAAAGGTTTATTTAGAGACGTCATTAAAACTTACTACTCTGGTAAACGTAAAGACTTCTTCTTTCAAGAATTATTGGTTAATATCACCGACGAAGTAAACCCTAAAACAAAACTGGGATACGATATATACACTTATGGTTTTAAAGGTCTTGTTTTAGAAGGTACCACAAACCATAAAGAATATAGTGTATATCTAGAAGGTGAAGAATTAGCTAAGATTAAAGAAAACTTCTACGATTTATTCTCAGGTAGATTAACAGTAAGAAATATTTCCCGTAATCTTGGTGAATTAGCTGATGAATTAGCTACTGTAGAATTAAGTACACTAGCCAGTACTATTCAGTCTACACTGACTGATAGAGATGAAACATATAAAGAAAAATTTGCTCAATTGAGATTCTCATTGGGTAATCTAAATGACGGTAGTAAAACACTTTTGGTTAAAGGTGAATTAATTACCAAAGAAAATACCAGCCAAGTATTACAAGACTTAATGAATGTATTACACGCTGAATATAACGTCTCATTCTATTTGGAAGAAAGAGAAACAACCAATACTTACGATGTTTCTTCTCTCACTAAACAGTATGTTCCTGTTGAAAATACTGATACGTTGTTAGAAGGTGTATTCAATGTAACTATTGAATACAATGATGAATCTGTCTTAAATAAAGAATTAAGCGGATTCACTGGTATCGAAGAATAAACCATACTAAAAGGAAAGTATAATGGCAAATATTAAATATACTATCGGTGTAAAATCCGGTGTTAACTTTGAAAATCTTTTGATTGACGCTGGCTACACTAAAGCCATCTTAAATCAAGAAAACGTTTATTTTACAGTATCTGAAACTCCAGGTGATGCTGAGTTTAACAGTTCTGTAGATGTCATTCTGCGTAAATCTGTAGCAGATAAAATTGACTTCACTACTAACGAAGTCGTACATACTGCTTCTACTACTCCATTCAATGCTGAAAAAGTAACCGACAATAAAGTCATTGCTCGTAAAGTAGCTAATGATGGTTCTGTTTACTTTGAAGAAAAACAATTCACTGCTGATGAATTGACTGGTGGCGATTATGTTATCGTTACCCACCGCTACAATCGTTTAGACTTATTGAAAGCAGTAACTGGTAAGGAAGAGCACGCTATTGATGTTTCTGATACTGAAGAAGTATTGCGTGTAGGCGGTGTTTCTACTCTGTCCAAAAAAGCAAACATTGATGGTTTCTTGGCTAAATGGAAACTCCATGCTGATGATGTAAATGGTTCTCCACGTGAGTACTATCAATTCAATAGCGATGGTGATTTAGAATACGGTGTATCTAGTACTACCGAATTGACTCCTACTGCTTACCATAAAGTTTCTTCTTTGGGTTCTAAAGTTAAAACCAAACTGGTATTGGACTTGGGTGCTCAATCTCAAGCTGTATTGTTGCGTCCTAAATTCATTAAAGGTAAACACCGTTCTCTGAGTGTTAAAGACAATAAAGAGTTGAAAGTAAAAGGTAACACTATTGTTACTGAAAACTTGTCTATTGGTGGTGAGAACTTCAGTAAAGACTACATCTTGGGTAAAGCCGTTGAACGTGCATTCCAAGAAAAACGTGGTCAGTTCTTGAAAGATAACTTACTGGATGCTGCAACTTTATTGGAAGTTAACCCTGTAGTTGCTGATGATGAAGTATTGGAAAAATACTTTACCGATGAATCTATCCAAACTTTAACTGACGAAAAAGTAAAAGTATTGCAATACAAAGGCAAAGAATTAGCTGTAGAATTGCAAGAGAAATTCAAAGGTAAATTCAATGTCTTCGTAGAACAAGTAGACATTGGTGAATACCCTAAAGAATTCATCGACAATAAAGACAACTTGACTCAAGCAGGTGTAACTGAACAAACTGCTAACTTGTTAAGTGGTTTGACTTTCACCCAAGGTGTACTGACCAATGGTGTTAAAGCCTTGATTCTGGATGCGCCTGAAGTGAAATCTATCGATGAAGCTAAAGTTAAAATGCAACAAGTATTCGGTACTCTGTTGGGTCAATTGAATTTGAAACCTTTAGATTTGACTGACTTGTCAGCTACTAAAGAAGTAGAATCTGACCAATACGTATACGATACTTCTTCTTTCACTCGTGTAGTACGTGTTAAACCTGAATTTGAACCTATCTTTACTGGTGAATTTGCTCTGGTAATCGAATATCCTGTTCCTACTGATATTACTGTAGAGAAAGACCTCAATGGTTATGAAGGATACGAGCACGAACGTCGCGGTGTCGATGAAGTATAACGTATTCTAGCCTCTAATTAAGAGATATACAGGTACTGTATTCATTCGTACAGTACCTGTTTTTTATAAAGAATGAAAGGATAGAGATGAGTAAAAAATTGTCTTACCGCTTAAGTAAAAGCGTGACTGAAAATTTTGAAAGACTATTGAAATCTGGTGGCTATAAAGAAGATGCTTTAAATAAGTTTGATTTATACGTCACTCCTTATTTCAATGAAAAGAAAAAACCTGTCTTCGAAGGTGATAACAATACAGTATTGTTTGTTGCCCTGAATAATCCTTATGGTGTAGAAATCAATCATGGTGATGTACCATTTGATACCTCTATTTATCCATTCCCAGAATCTGTTATCGGTGATGGTGGTAATTTGGAAGTATTGACTGAAGCTGAAACAGAAAAGCGTTATGTTTATACTTATAAACGTGTTAAATCTGCCGCTGGTGTAGAATACCAACGTGTGAAATTCTATCCTGCTGACCATACCCATAAGTTCTCTATTTACAAACACCAATATCGTCGTGTATCCTTGGTTAACCATGTAGCAGAAACAGAGAGTAAAGATTATGTGATTAATGTTTCTGAAGTAGAGAACAATAATGTATTATCATTTAATGTTAATCCTGTTGCTACACTGAATACTTTATTTTCTAAAGATTCTGACCGTTTGAAACAATATTACTTAGAAGACTTTGGTGCTGCTGGCCCATTTAAATATGGTAACAACACCATTCGTTTGACTCCTAAAAACGATAACGAATTAATTGTTCGTCCACAAGACATTACTGTTAAAGTTATTGGTGACTTAGCTAAGATTCCTAAGAATGACCTTAAAGCTTATCATTTCTGGTTTATACGTAACCGTACTTATCGTAAAGTAGGTAATAATGATATTGAGTTTAGACCTCTTATTGGTAACCGTATTCGTGTAACACCTACTGGTAATAACGTGATGGATGTTGTCTTGGCATTTACTTATACTGGTGATATTCGTGGTCAAGGTGAGTTTATTAAACGTGCTAATTTAGATACTTCTGAAGTAACTGAAGTACCTGATTTGTTAGAATTACCTGCATTCTATAAAGACGGCGTAGTTAAACGTAATCGTAATAGTTCGGCTTATGCTAAACCTATGCCTGGTAAAGTGGTTACGATTAAAACTAAAGAAGAAGTCGATTACTTTATTAACAAAGGTACTGTTTGGATTGCTACCGCTAACTTGGCTGAATTCCCAAATGAATATAAAGATGATTGCTTAGTAGAAACTGGTGATCGATTTGGTTACAATCCATGGAATACTGCTATGGCATCTCGTCTTGCTGGTGTAGACTTCTCTACATTTAGTAAAGACGTATACAATAACCAAACCATTACTGTATACGAAGTACCTGAAGAAAATACTCGTGGTTTTAACATTACACACGAATCTATCGATACTATTGAAAAAGCTAAAAAAGCAGCTGAAGACATTTACACTATGTTTAGAACTCTTTATATTGATGGTTACACAGCTGTAGCTAAGAGTGATGAACACACTTCTGAAAATGAATATGTATTGGTTGTAACTCCTAAACCAGGTTTAGAGGATTATGTAGTAAACAAATTCTACATTCGTGCTCAAGTTACTCCTAAAGAAGTTTAATGGATAAGGAGAATAAATAATGCCTAATATCAAGTATAATCTAAATGCTACTACAGCAAATAACTTCAATAGTTTGCTGATTGATGCAGGCTACACCAATGCAGTATTGAATCAAGAGAATGTGTATTTCACACTGTCTGAAATTTCTGAAGAGAAATACAATGCTGCTGTCCATATTGCTTTTTTAAAAGACGTAGCAGCACGTATTAATACGACTGACCACAATGTCGTTAAAACAGAAAGTAATACTGTAGACCCACACAATACTGGTAAGATTTATGTACGTAAATACAATAATGGTTTACTTTCTTTTGAAGAAGTAAGCGCATTATCAGTTCCTACTGACAAAGAATGGGTAGTGTTAACACACCGTTATACTAAACTAGACTTAGTACATGGTATTCTAGGTACAGAAGTTTCTTATATCCCAGAAGATAACCTAGATATTTCAGCACTTACTACCTCTGGTAAATTCGATGTTGCTGTTGCTAGTCTCTTGAGTAAAAATAATCTGTATCAAGACCCAGAATCTTCTGGTAGTACAGAAATCTTGTATCGTCCAGAAGAAACAGGTACAGTAAAATATGGTGAAGTCTCTACCATTAATGTTGTACCTTCTGTAACACATGGTTTCTCTTCTTTGAAATCAGACATTAAAGTCATGCGTCAGCTTGATTTGTCTAAAGTATTTAAAGTAGAAGTATTGCGCTTTAAATTCTTAAAAGATGTAAGTTACACTGGTGCTTCAAACTTACCTGTTTATAACATGCCGTTTAACTTAGACCAAGTAAAAAATCGTTTCTTTGAAAATGGTTATTATACTGAAGCATTTGATGCACGTAAGACTTATCTGGAAAGCAGTGGTTTAGGTGCTACTGAGTTATTTGGTCAAGCTACATTAGCTGATACTAATGATTTAGAAAAAGCATTTACTGAAGAAGAACGTCAACTGATTACTGAAAATAACTTGAAATTGGTTAAATTACCTACTGTGGAAATCCCAGCTACTTTAACCAATAAAGTAATCGGTAGTCGTGACTTCTATGCGATTCAATCTGATATTTCTAGTTATCCTAAAGAATTCATTGATTATAAACCTGCTTCTGTTAATGCTGAATTTTCATTCTCTACTGGTGCTCTAGCAAATGCTAGTGGTACATTGGCTTTAATTGCTGAACACAGTGAAGTTAAGAGTGAAGAAAATGCAGAAGAAAAACTAAATGAATTGGTTACTTACTTTAAAGACACTTTAGGGTTAGGTAGCTATTTAGAATTTGGTAGCATTAATCAAGGTAGTAACACTTACGACAATAGTTCTGCTACTGTTTTAGTTACTGTTAAAGATGAAGCTAAACCATTTATTACTGGTGAGTTTGCTATCGTAGTAGAATACGATATTAAGGAAACTACAGTAGAGAAAGACTTAAGTGGTTTTGATGGTCAACCAAATATTGATGAAGACGCACTTCCAAGTGAAGAGACTGAAGTAAACAGTATCGACTTGGTACCTTCTTTAGCTGGTTACACTGAAATTGTAGAATAACAATTGATTAAGTAGAAAGAGTAGGTAATTCCTACTCTTTCTAT
>CALHQV010000352.1 GCA_938038035.1 uncultured Gemella sp.
CAAATTAGTAGGATGCATATGAAAATTGTGATATATTATCCATAAAAACGATTTAAAGGAGAAAAAATATGAGTAAAATAAAAAAGACAGCATTAATTGGAGTTGTAGGAGCATCAGCATTGACAGCGGGATACTATACTTTTCTTAAACCAAGTATACAAACTACACCGACAAATCAAAAAACACAGAATACTAACCAAGTGGGAAATAAAGAATCAAAAAATACAACTAATAATTCAACTAATAATTCAACTTCCTCAACCAAAGAAGGTGTAACATATAAAGATGGTACGTATATAGGAGCTGTGACAAAAACAAACGTAGGAAATTTCCAAGTAAGTGTAGCCGTTCAAGGTGGGAAAATAGCCAATGTTAATGTGCTTCTTCAGCCAGATGAAGAATTTTCACAAAACATTAATAAGACAGCACTTCCTAAATATGTTGAGGAAGTAATAGAAGCTCAAAGTAGTGATATTGCACTAGTTTCTGGAGCATCTGAAACATTTAAAGGATTTAAAGGTTCTTTACAAGATGCATTAAATAAGGCTAAATAAAATGTTTAAGTTTAAGACCTATGTATTGAAAAGAATGAACATGCCTTTCACAATAGCCTTTGTTAGAGTTAATTTTGATGAAATATTAATAGATGCGTTGAATCAGGTTGTAAAGGATATTGATAAATATTTGGAAAATGTGGAAGAGAAGTTCTCACCGTTTTTACCTGCTAGTTTAGTTAGTAGACATACTGATTTAGGCGAAGAATTACAGGATACCTTTTTTGATTTGGAATATCAAGAAGTCTACAGTAGGTCTATAATCGCAAAAAAAGAAACTCAAGGTTTATTTGATCCATTTTATGATGGAAAATATAATCCAACAGGATTTGTGAAGGGTTGGGCAATAGAAAATGCCTTTATGAAATATATAAAGCCGCTTATTGATAATAATATAATAGAAGCAGGAGCTATTAATGGTGCAGGAGATATACAAGTTGGTACTAGATTTGATAGTAATTTTTCTTGGGAAATCGGGATAGAGAATCCTGAAGACAAGGAGAAAATAATTGCTAAGTATAGTATAAAAAATGGAGCTGTGGCAACTTCGGGGCTTAGTAAAAAAGGCCAACATATTAAAAGTGATAATGATATTAATCATGTTCAAGTCACGGTAGTTGGAACATATCTATCAGATGTTGATGTATTAGCAACTGCAGGAGTAGTTTCTGATGAGAAAATTTGGAGTGAAATAGTAGAAAGTAAGTTGTTAACAGGGATTTTGTTAACAAAAGAGGGGATAAAAAGAGTTTTTGAGGAAGGAAAAATAACGGATGTTGAGAGAACATAGATTTATATTTAATATGATTTGGTTAATAATATTGTTAACAATACCGTTACCATTAATAGTAACAATAGGAAATGGTTTGCCAGAGGTTTTTGGGAGTAGAGTACTAGCAATTAATTTAGGAGTATTTGCTTATTCATGGATGCTATCAGCAATTTTTCTATCTTCACAGCCAAAATGGTTAGATAGAATAATAGGATTACCGGATATGTATATAATTCATGGAGTAACTGCAATTTTTGCTGTAATCTTTATGTACTTACATGATCAATTGTTGAAATCATCGGGGCTTATCTCTTTAACAGGTGAATGGGCAATGTATATTTTTATGGCAGTAATCATATATTCACTTGTTTTTATGGCTGGTTGGTTAACTTCAAGAATAAGTATCTTAATGAGAATCAAAAAGATGTTAGAAAAAATCTTTAAACATGAGTTATCTATGTGGATACATAGACTTAATTTAGTAGCTGTACTATTAGCTTTCCTTCATGTTCTTCTGATTCCATATATAAGAAATATAGTACCATTTACTATTTTGGTTGTTTTATATACTGTAATTGCATTCGGTTCTTATGGACACTATGCATATAATAAGTATATAAATGTGCGAGTAGGCCTTTTAAAAAATGTCAGAAAAGTAGATTCAAATATTACGGAGTTAACAATTACAACTAGTAAATCAGTTTTAAGAAAAATAGAAGCGGGTGATTTTGCATTTATTTCTTTCCCTAATGTAAAGGGGATGAAAGAGCCGCATCCATTCTCTATATTGAATATCCCAGAACGAGATGGCTATGTTCAGATGTCAATTGAAGGTGTAGGGGATTTCACAAAAAATCTTCCTAATTTAGAGATTGGAGAAAAAGTTAATCTAACTAGAGGATATGGTGTGTTGAGTTCAATGATTGAAAAGTCAGGTAAGAATGAAAAATTTGTTCTTATTGGTGGAGGAATTGGAGTTGTTCCTTTACTTGGGTTAGCAGATAAATTTGATAATAAAGATATAACATTCTTATATACTGTGAAAAAGGATAAAAAACTCTTATATCAAGAAAAATTCGAGTTATGGAATGAAAGAAGTAATTTTAAATCATATTCTCAAAATGGAAGATTCACAACAGAGCAGTTAGACAAATATTTGCCGGTTGGTGAAGCGTATAATTATATAATCGCTGGCCCGATGGTGATGAATATAGCATATGAAAAAATGCTGAAGGAAAAAGGTATAAAGAAAAATAGAATATTCTATGAAGGATTTAACTTCTAGAAATTTTAAAAGATTGTAATACGAAAAGATGTATTACAATCTTTTTTATTATAGTGGAAGTGATGTTTTTTATTTT
>CALHQV010000353.1 GCA_938038035.1 uncultured Gemella sp.
AAGTTTATAAAATATCAAAAACTGTTTTAAAGCATACATATAGCATTTCATCTGTTATTTTTTATATTAACTTCTTTAAAATTTTAGTTCTTTGGACTAAACCCTTCTAAAAATCATTATAAGTGTATGTTCCTTCACCTTTATTTTCAGTTGCGAAACGAACTATTACTTTTCCTAATAAACTAGCCTCTATTGGACTATACTTTTTCAATTTTCCTTTTAACAACACTTTGAGAATCGGTGATATTTTAAAAAATACTTCCTCAAGAATTCTCTTATCTTCTCTTTTACTAATAAGTAGAGAAGGTCTAAATATTCTAAGAACACCTATATTCATCTCTTTTAATTTATCCTCTAATTCACCTTTTAATGAAGTATAGAAACTTTTAGATTTGCTATTAGCTCCCATAGCCGAAACTACATTAAAACTTCTAATTTTCCCCTCACAAAGTTTAGCGAAATTCACAGTATAATCAACATCAATTTTCCTTTGATTTTCCTTTGAACCTGCTATTTTTAGTGTTGTTCCAAGACTCGCAAAAACATCTGCGTTTTCTAATATATCCATATCAAAATCTATATTTTCAAAATCTATGATTATCTTTTCCAACCTACTATCATCAGGTAATTTACTGATAGAACTTCTTCCTAAAATATAAATTCTATCATAATATTCACCGCTTAATATCTCTTTTAAAATTTCTCTACCTACTACGCCAGTAGCACCAATAATTACCGCTGTATTTTTCATGCTTATACCTCTCTAAAATAATAATGTAATTAAAGCTAGGATTGGTAATCCACCTTGCTTTAGAATGATTTTTTTATCACTAGTTAAACCACCGTAAATTGCAACAAGAATAATATAAATTAGCAACATTCCTACAATTTCTTTAGGATTTTTTGATAAGCATGTTCCGTATAGTAAGCCAACCCCGATTAATCCATTATATACACCTTGATTTTTAAATAACGTGTTTAAATTAGGTCTCTGTAACTCTTCTTTTTCAATATTAAATACTCTACTTGTACTGTCAGAATCTGTAGCAAAAGTTTCTAAATACATAATATAGAAAAATAATAGTGCTACTAATACTGTTAAAATTATTGCTAATATACTCATTTTTTTACCTCTTTTTATTTTATATTATTATTAAGTTTATTAAGAAGAATTCCCAACCGTTTAAAATCTTCATCAGTAAACTCCTCATCAATTAACGTTCTAACGTCAGTTTCTTTAAAGCACTGATCTATCTTGCTCTTAGAAAATTGTGTAATTTCAACTAACACTTCCCTATTATTATCTTCATTACGTCTTTTTCTTACATATCCTCTCTCTTCTAATTTTTTTAAATGCCTAGTTATAGCTGCAGCATCTATTTTTAATATTTGTGATATTTGCTTAGGTGTAGCGATCTCTACTTCATATAAATATTTAATTATTTGAAATCTTGTTAAACTTATTTCTAATCTTTTTTCAAAAATATTCGTGACTTTTATTTCTAGAATTTTTAAATCATGTAATAATTTTACGTAGTCTTTAACATCCATATTTTTCTCCTCTATTAATTGATAAGTCAATTATTTAAAACCATTGTACTTTATAATAGTTGATTTGTCAATTATTATATTTTGTAGGAT
>CALHQV010000354.1 GCA_938038035.1 uncultured Gemella sp.
CATATATACTCCCGTTAATGTATGTGTTATTCCTTCCCCAAGACGACCTATAACTTTTGTTGATATTGGTACTACATCCATTATAGTATTAATATAAAAATTATGTTCTCTAGGTTTTATTATTTTAACCTCTACTTTTTCAAAGACATTTTTATCATATTCTATTTCTGTAGGAATAGTTAACTGATTATTTTCAATTTTAACCTTCTTACCTAATGCAACATCTTTCATATGAAATGCCTTTATTTGTAATTTTTCTTTTGGCATAATCATCATCCCTTACTATAAATTTTCTGTAATGAAACAGCAATCAATCTGTTTTATAGTACAGTTTGTGTAAAAAATGGAGAGGGACTTTCGCCCCTCTCCGGAATTCTCCTACACGTGAGCGATATACTCGAATGGTAGAGGAACTATTTTACCTGAACTTGGTATTTTAACTAGTTGCTCTAATGTTGCTTTTAGAATTTGTGTTTGTTGCTCAACATTGTTTGGTTCCCCAGCGTTAGCACCCATTGGTACAAGTGGTGCAACGGCTCTTGGAGTACCGTTTTGACGCACTACTGGAGGTAGTGCTGCTATTAAGATTGTTGGAATACCTGCTTCCTCAATTGCTCTCTGCACGATCACGGCAGTTCTGTGGCAAGTACCTCAACCAGCAGTTAAAATAACTGCATCAACATTTTCTTCTTTTAATTTTTTAGCGATTTCTGGTCCTGTAGAGTTTGTGAAAGCCTCTTGGTCTCCACCACCACCCATGAATCCGTAGTGGAATTCTGCTACACTACCAATAAAACCTTTTTTAGCAAGTTCGTGTAATCTATCGATTGGGAACATACAGTTGATGTCTTTGTTAGCGTCAGCGTTGTCATATCCACCGTGAGATACCATAAGATCTGAACTGTGAGCAGTATCTGGGATTTCACGGAATGTAGTATCCCCTGCTAAGTTAAATCTTTTATCTGTTTTTAAGTGAACTCCTGCTGCTGTAGCTAATGCTACTTTCATGTCTTTTAATTCTTTAGTTACTGGAGCCCAAACTGGTTTTGGTGTAATAGGTACAAAAATCTCTGATTGTAGACCTTCAAATATCGTTAATGACATTCTAATTTCTCCTTCCTACTATTTCTCTTCATTGTGATTTCTATTTTGTACTTCTTTTTCTAACTTTTTAGTATTAAGTATTGCATTTACATAATGTTCGTCAGGTTCTTCATTTAATACTTCTGGATAACTTAGTAAAAATGCAACTTCTTGTCCAATTTTTACTGGATAATCCGAGATTAGCATTCTCATAGGAATTTTAAATTGCCCTAGGCGCCCTTTAATATCTATCGTAACGCTGGCGTCGTTATGATCGACTATAATCCCTTCGAACACTCTTTCTGTAGATGCATATTTTAATTTTTCAATCATAACTTATTTCCTATCTTTCTTTTTATTAATCTTCTTTTTCGTAAATTTCTTGACGTTTTTTAGATTTTGGTAATACTTGTTCGTTATCAACTAATTCTACTTTTTCACCAGTAGTTTTTTCAATAACTTCAACGTTATTTAATTTAACGTTTGGATTCCATTTTCTTTCAGCTTTTTTGATTGTTCCGCCACCCATTTGTGTTTTAAGCATTGCTAAAGCACGGATAGCATCTTCTTTACATAATGTGTTGTTTGAAAGAATTTCGTTTTCGATACCTTGTTTAGATTTGTTGTTATCAACCATAGCTGACATGTATTCATTACCTACAACAAGAGCACCTTGTACTGCAGAGTAAGTCATACCAACTACTGATACTCCACGTTTACCGATTTCTTCAATATGAGAAGCGAAGTCGATATGGTTGTTACCAAATCCTTCAGTTGTTACGATAGCACCATCGATGTCCATTGCTTCGATAGTCATACCTACACGTTTAGATACATAGAATTTTTCTGAGTTAGCTTGAGGTGATCCAACTAATAATACCCCTACTAAGTCAATTTCTTCGTCAGCCATAGCTTCAAGTACTAATGGTTCACGGTAGTAGTGACGAGAAGTTTCTTTAGAAGCTGGTCCGATACATGTTAATGCGTGGATACCACCATCTAATACTTCTGTTGGAGCAAGCATTACTGGTAAGTTACCAAGGTCAACGTTTGGTTTAGCACCAAGTGTACCAACTGGTTCTACTGGTAAGATTAAGTTATCGTGCATAGCACCTTGTCCCATGATTTCTTTAACGATTAATACTTTTTTGTTTCCTGGGTGACGATATTGTTCAATATTGATGTTTCCAACTACTAGGCTTTCATCGTCTAATTCTTTAAGAGCTTTACGAATTTCTTCAGTAATGTGGTCGAAAGCTTTGTGAGCAGCTAATGGTCCTGGACGTTCCATGTTAGCTCCTGCTTTAATTGTAACTTGACCTTTAATGAAGATTTCACCTTTATCTGGAGCTCCTGGACGACCCCACATAATGTTACGTTCTAATTCACCTTCAGAAGAACCGAATTCCCCGATTTGAACTCCGTTAGCATCAGTTCCTGTAAGAACCATTACTACACCTTTAAGTTCACGAGTGATACCATGTCCAAGTTCACCTTCTTCTTTAACACAGATAGGTTGAACGTCCATGATTGTTTCACTGTAAGTGTCATATTTATCAGGAGTGATGATTTCTAATTTAACATCTTCTACTAATGCTTCTGACTCAGCAGCTTCTTTACATAAATCTTCTGGTGTTCTTAATACTAAAGTAGTTCCTTTAATTTCTGTTTTTTCACCAAATTCTACTTTATCAATTTTGTAGTGTTTAGTGTGTAGAGAACGGATAAATTTAGGTTCTCCTTCATGTTTTTCTTCCACTTTAGCTGCTACTGCTTCTACTTTTGCTGCTTCAACAGCTTTAGCTTCCACTGCTTGAACTGGAGCTTGTGCTACTGGAGCTGCTTGTCCACCGATAGCTGCTAATGGAATTTCAAGGTTAATGTTTTCACCTTTTCCGATTTGTAGTTTTAATACTCCCGCTGGAGCTTGTACTTGAGCTACCGGCGTAACCGGAGCAACAGGCGCAACTGGTGCGCTAACTTCAGCTACTGGAGCTTCTACTACTTCTTCTTTTTCTTCTTCTTTTTCTTCTCCACCTTGTACGGCATCAATGATACCTGGTGTAATAGGTATTAGAGCGTCTGTTGTTTTTAATAATTTAGCTCCTAATACTTGTCCGATTGTTAATGCATCATCTGGGAATGATAGTAAACCTGAATCTACTAAATCATCGAATAACCCTGGATCTTCTAAGTTTTCTGGGCTAATTACGATACCTTCCTCAGCTCTGCAACAAAATACCGCTTTATCATTTAAGTGCTCTTTTGCAGTTTCTACTGTAATTGACATTACTTCTAACCTCCAACTAAATTATTTGTTATTATGTAATTCTAAGCTTTTATAGCTTCTGTATAAATGATGGTCAGTGGCACGAAGGACGTGGTCGGTACTGTGATAAACTTTTACTCCTAACCTAGGAGCTACACCTGTCACGGTGTTAGTTCAATCTTGACAAGTACCAGTAATGACTGCTTTCGCACCATCTTTTTTCATTGTTAATACTTTTTCCGCTTGTCCTGGACAGATACCAGGAAGCTCACAACGTAATCTACCATTTTTATCTGGTTTCATACGTTTACACATTTGAACAGAAACAACTTCTGCTCCCATTCCGTCAGCTATTTGACGAAGACGTTCTTCTTGGGCTCCACATTCACAAATAAGTATTCCTACTTTTTCTTTTTCTTGTGGATATGGCATTGCTACAAGTAAACCACCTGTTGTTTTGTTGATTGGCTCTGTTTCTAATGCGGGACGTCCTGTAAACGGTCCACCACGCACTATTTCTCCGTGTGGATTAATATAACCACCAGCTTTTTCTATAAATACGCTTATTGGTAATCCAATTGGGACGTCTAAGAAAACGCCTGGATTTTGGACACGACCACCAACAGTAATATCTTTATCAATCAATGGTTTATCTTCTTCAATTGCTTCTACTACATGTTTAATAGTTTCCACATTCGAAATAATTGCATTTGCTTCTAGTGGCAATTGCCCTGGTTTTAAAATTACACCAAGTGTTTCTCTTACGATAACTCGTTCATCACCGGCAGGATACATATTAGGCAAAATTTTAATGCTAATATTAGGCTCGTTTTTACAAGCTTTACCTAATGCTAGCATTGCTTTACGATATTTTGTTTTAATAGCAATGTATCCTTCTTTCGCACCAGTTAATTCAACTATGTATTTCAAACCTCTTACTAAAACTTCTGGATTTTCTTCCATGAATTTT
>CALHQV010000355.1 GCA_938038035.1 uncultured Gemella sp.
GTTTTTGACCTTGAGCACCTGATGATTTCTCTGGTTCTGTTACTACGATGTAGTAAGTTGTTTCTGCTACTGCATCTTCTGTTACTTCACCAGAGTCTGTTCCTCCTACAGTTGGAGTTGTTACAACACCGTTTGAGTCAACGTCTCTTACAGTTACTTTGTAACGTCCTACTTGTGAAAGTACGTATTGCTTAGCATTTGCTAAGTTTGCTTCTGCTGCTGTTTTTAGAGCTGTACGTGCAGTTTCTACCGCTGCTTCTGCATCAAGAGCTTCTTGACGAGTTGCTGCTACTTTAGCTGTGATTCCTGGAAGTTCAGCTTCTTGTCTACGTAATTCTTCTGTTTCTTTTGCTAATCTTGCTCTAGCATCTGCTAATAATTGTTCTGCTAGTTCTTGAGCTGTTGGTGAAACAGTACGAAGTTTTAATTTCGTTAATGCTTCTTCTGCATTTGCAACATATCTTGTTTCACGGTCTACGATTTCTTGTTGACGAGCTAAGTCATTCATAGAATCTTGTTCGTTTTTAACCGCTGCTGCTGCTGCTTGAGTTTTCGCTGCTGCTGTACGTTGAGCTGCAATGTATGCATCTTCTTGAGCTTGAGCTGCATCGAATACTTTTTGAGTTCCGTCTGGAGCTGTTACTGTTAATTTTGTTTTGATTGTATCAGAAACTGGGTTGTCTGATTTATCATCGATCTTATCTTTGAAGCCAACATCAGCTTTTTCTGAACCGATTAAATCTACTGTTGCATCTTTATTTTCAGAGTAACTAGTTGAGGTTCCTGTTGGTTTAGCATTTTGGATAGAAGCTAATTGTGTTCCTGTTGCTTCACGGAACGCTACATATCCTCTAAATCCTGAACTTGTTTCTAAGTTCCATCCTGCATTTGTTTTTGTAGCTGTTACTTTTGAACCATCAGATGCAGCCCATTGTTTTGATACTGAATCGTAAGTTACTTGAACAGTTACCCCATCAGTTCCCGCTACTTGTTTAAATGGAAGTTCTGTAATTGTACGGTCAACACTTACTACTTGTTTTACTTCACCGTTTTTACGTACTTCCGCAACACGATCTACTAATGTCGCTGCGTTAGATTCCGCTGTCCAAATACGTTTGAATTCATAAACGATATAGTTGATAGCTCCGTCTGGTTGTGCTTCTGTGTAAACACGTCTTTCTGTTAATGTTGATGTTCCATCACCATTATTTACTAATTCATAAGCTTTATCATCTGGAATAGCGTATTTACCAGTCGCTGCATTTAATGTTGCTGTATATGAGTTCCCATCTTTATCACGAACTGTAACTACTTCACGTTGTAGGCTTGCTTTTACTTTATCAGTACTTGCTTTAGCTGCGATGTTATCTACACCTACATATTTTGTAGCGTCAGATGTTACTGCTAATTTGAATGTTGAATCGGCAGTTTCTGAAGCTACTCCTAGTTCTGTACCTACTGTTACAGCTGAGTTTGTTGTTCCTTCGGTAACAACCCATTTACCATCTTTTACAGCAAATTTCGTAAGTGTACCATCTGGCATTCTGATTTCCCCAGTGTTGGCACCTTTAGAAATAGTTACGTCTAATTCTTTCGCATAAGCTTCAACGTTTTTAACTGTAATCTTCGGAGCAACCGCGATCGTCACACTCTCGTGAGTTTCTTGACCGTTAGCTGTCCATTGAGGATTCTTAGAGTTTGTCGCATTGTTAAAGTCTTTCGCTAGTACTGCTAATGTATAAATACCAGCGTCTGACGCTTTTCCTTCAAGTAAGTTTTTCTTTGGATCGAATGTTAATCCTGGAATCGTATTAGCGATTGGTTTTTTACTTCTCATGTACTCGCCATTTACAACAAGGTGAGGTTGATTAATAACAAAGCTATTCATTGATGTTAACTCTGTTCCATCAAGACCTGTAAATGTAGCTTTACCACTAATTTTTTTACCAGGTTCAATTGCTTTCCCATTAATTTTGTAGTTTGCTCGAGTGTCATTTGCAAATCCATCATTATCTAAGTATTTAAGGTCATGGCTAATCGTATCGCCAACTGTTACTACAGTAGAGTCTCCTACAACTCTTGGTGCTGTTGTATCTTGCCAACCCATCCATCCGGCTTTTAAGTCTTTAAACG
>CALHQV010000356.1 GCA_938038035.1 uncultured Gemella sp.
TAGTGACATCTTTCGTTGCAGTATAGTCACTTCCTACTTGACCATTAACTACTAATGTTACTGGATCTTTTAGATTTTCTTCTGTTCCTGCGACAACGTATTTAACTTCAACGTTTCCACCTAATTTTGGTGCGTACTCATAAACTACTTCTTGTTTATCAGCTGTTATTTTTCCAGTTTCTGCAGCTGATGTAGCTTTATGCCCTTTATATACATACACTTTTCCATCAGTAGCTGTTAATTCTTCACCTGCTGATGGCGCTGTTGAAGTATAACTTTTTCCAACTTTTAATCCTTTAGCGACGTCTGTTGTTGGTTTTAATTCAGTTGTTGTACCTTCGATAACGTATTTTGCTACTACATCTCCACCTATTGGCATAATTCTCTCGTAATAAACATTTTCAACTACATTACCATTATTAACCAATTCCTGAGAAACTAAGACTCTATCAATAACTGCTCTATCTGGCGCTTCAAAGTTATTCACTTTAGGTGAATTTGTAGTTGGCCAATTTGGTTGATAAGCATCAGTTCTATATTCCCATGGACCTTCTACTACTCGGCCTGTTTCTTTACCTGTGTAAACTTTTCTCGTAACTGTAATATTTTGTACAACAGGATTAGCAACTACATTACTTTCATTATTCTTTTCAAGATAGTTAATTGTACGAGTAATCGTTTTGCTTTCTTCTTTAAATGTTGCTTCCTCATAGACATACGTAACTTTTTTCGTTACTTGTTTTTCATAAGTTCCTGTTTCTGGAGCTGAATCTGCTTGGATTTCTTTAAATAAATATGGTAATCCCGACCAATGACCTCGAGGAATGACATCTTCTTTTGTCGTAGTATATGGTTGTCCTGCAAATTCTTTTTCAGTAATTTTTGGAAGAATATCGTCTTTTCTAATATTGATATAACGGACTTCTAATTTTCCTCGTACGTCTTCTGTTCTTAATCCAACAGTATTCGATTCTAACCATACATTTTGATTATTCTTCAAGAAAATTTGCGATGTACTTTGAACAAAGTTTGGATTATCAGCATCAACTCGAAGATTAAAGTTATGCGTAAAGCCATGTTCTTTTGTTACCGTATAATCCTTTTTAAATTTATATTTAACGGCAGTAACATCTTTCCAATTTGTGATTTTATCTGCAGTTACATAAGTTCCTGTAGTTTTGTCAGTTGCAGTTGATGTCGTATATTCTATATCAAACTCATCTGAATTCTCAACAATAGGTCCTTCTAAATACGTTACTGCTTCACTCTTAGGAATTAAAACAACTGCTTCTTTGATTTTTTGAGGTGTATCTGTTAAGTTCTCAACTTGAGGTGTTAGAGTAACTTCTTGTCCATTCTTCACGTCAATAATTCCACGTGTACCTGTTGTCCCTGGTTTAGAAATCGTTAATGATGTTGAATACTCGATAACATTATTCATCGTAACATTAATATTTGCTTTTGCAATTGTTCGACCTGATTCATGTCCTTCTACATAATTTGCATTTAAAGAACGATCATTCCCAAATAAAGTTTCAGCATTACTATTCCACACAAGATAAGATTCAATATTATAAGTTCCACTTTCAATTTGACCATTATTTTCTACTTCAAATGTAAGTGCTACTGGACTATATGTTCCACCTTTAATCCAACCATCTTTATTTAAATCATAACTAGATAATCCTAAATCTTTTGAGTCGAAAATATAGGCACGCTTACCTGTTCCCTTATAATTCTCAATAATACGTGTTGGATTAACAGTATCATAAGTTTCTTTAATCTGATTATAGCCATCTTTTGCAGCACTACCATTTGTCCCCCAAAAATATAAGGTGTTTTTTGATAATAAGCGATTATCAGCAGTTAATCTGAAATCTTTTAAAGGAACCTTAGGATCAGCTAGTAACATTACACTTGTTTTATTAATATTTGGATCTAATTTGTCTAAATCATAAACTTTTATACCATTTGTTTCAGATTCAGCTAATTTAAAATAATCCGGTGCATTATATAGAACTGTAATTGGTACACTCTTTCCTCTTGTTAAGTTATCTTTCGTTAACTCTTGGTCTCCAATTTGTGCCATTGATAAACTTAAAGTTGTTGGTTCTTTAGTATGAACAGCAGGGGTACTACTACCAGTATTTGGTCGTTCAGTAGCTACAGCACTTTCAATTGTATTATTAGCCGCTAAAACTTGAGAAATTTTATTTTCATAGCGTTGAATCGTATCATCTTTTGCTTTTTCTTTCCAAGTATCTACCGTTACATCTAAATCGGCCCTCATTCCAATAATTGTTTTAGAAGCTTTCTTTCTATCTTGAACTTCATCAACAATTCCAGGAGTTTTTAAAATTAAATGAGTAAATTTCTTTTCAGGATTAATAGCAACTTCATCAAATGTTTCATCAACAGAATTAAATTCTTTAATTAACTCAGGTTGGTTATTTTCATTAACTCCATATAATTTAAAGTTTTCTTTAAATTGTCCTTGTAAATCTTTATAGCCTGCATGATATCCCTTTAATCCAGCATTCCCATTTTCTAATTCATTAGTTACAACTTCTATTATTTTAAATCTAGTAAAGTAATT
>CALHQV010000357.1 GCA_938038035.1 uncultured Gemella sp.
GCTCTTGTTCTACAAAATTTCTGGTGTTTAAATAATATAAATTCAGGTTAATTTCACTAAAACTTTCCTTTTTTAAATATCTCTTTAGTTTTCTCGATAATGTAACATTTTCCATTGCTGCTAAATGAATAAAATTGACACCCTTATCTCTAAAGAAGTTTCTACAAGCGGAAATATAATATTCAAGCTCATCTACAGTAGTAGGTTCTTTTTTCATTAATAGATAATTTCCACTAAAATATAATTTTGATTTTAATGTTTGATAAATTACATAACTATCTGTTTCAACTACCGACTTTGCTCGCGAATAAATATCTTTAAAACTATAATCCATAACTAGCACCTCCTATTCTTAATGTATTTTTCATTATATTAATGATGTCCGTGTGGCCCATGGTGGTGTTCGAAATGATTTATTATCTCAAGTACTCTAGAACTTCCAGTTAAATCATAAACATTTCTTAGAGTTTCCACATACGTTGGATCGTCGTGTAGGACATCAAAATATGCAACAACTTCTTCTTCAACAAAGTCAATATAATCTTCCTCTTCTGACAGGGCATTTAATGCTGCACCTAAAAGAATTGGATCATCTTTTATTAATGAGTTTCCATTATATAAATCATAGATTTTCTCATACTCATATAATGATTTAAGTGCATTTATAGCAATAAATAACGTTTCTTCTGAAATACCCTGTGCTGTTAATACTTCTTGCATTAAAGTACGGATATTATCATATTGTTGATCATCTTTATATAATGAGATTAGATGCAGGTAAGCACTAATAGCCATTCCTTGTAACTCAATATATTTTTCTAGATATCTCTTGGCTTCATCACCTTTTGACATATGTCCTAAATGTAAGTATGCTTCAGTGAAATCCGGATCGATTGCGATTGTTTTTAATAAGTGCATTTTTGATTTTTCTAAATTCTGAACTTGATTATATGCGAATGCTAATGAGAACAGAATTCCTGCATCCTCATACCCTCTTCCATTCTCATTATAGAAGTCAATAGCCTCTTCAAATAATCCTAAAGCATATAAGTTATCAAATGCTGTTTGGAAATTTTCTAAAGATGGTTCTTCATAGAAAATTCTCTCACTTAAGTTTCTCGCTTTGTCTTCTCTTCCTGTTGATAAATAAATCCCTACTAACTCTTTATCTATTGCACGGATAGCCTCGTCAAAATCCGTTCCTGCTCTAGCTGCTAAGAACTTATCTTCGGCTATTTCATATAATTCATCTTCTAAATATATCAATCCTTCTTGATATAAAATTGAAGGTGTTTTTGGTGAATTGTATAATACTACTAAAGCATCATCCTTCTTGTCTAGGTATAAAAGATTGTGAACATATCCTTCAATTGCAGTATCGTCTTCTCTATTTTGTTCATAAATAATTCTAGATAATTCTAAACACTCATCAAATAATCCATTATCTAAAAGTATTGTACGAAACTCCTCTTGCTGCTCTCTATCTAATGCAGAAAAATCTATATCTTTTAATTCCTCTAAAAATTGTTGTATATCCATCTAATTTTCTCTCCTTGCTAACTTATTCATAATAAAAGTCAATTCATTTTTTACTGTAGAATCAATATTATCTATACTCTTCTGAGCTTTTTCTAAATATCGTCTACTTACAGTTAATGTTTCTGATAAAACTTTATCGTTATTTCTTATATAATTTATAATTTCGTCTTTTTCTTCACTACTTGTGTCTTTTGTAAAATTATAAAATAGCTCTGGTTTTTCTTCCTTAGCTAATAAAGCTGGTAATGTAATATTACCATTCATTAAGTCCTGGCCAACTTCTTTTCCAAGATTTTGTGGTCCTCCTACGAAATCAAGATAGTCATCAATTATCTGATAACTCATCCCCAAATAATATCCATATGAAAAAGCACTTCTTATATCTTCATTAGAAGCATCCGCGACTATACTCCCTGCTACACAAGCAAAAGCTATTAATATTGCAGTCTTTCTCTTGATTTTTTTAAGATAATCTAATCTTCTAGTTTTAATATCGTACAATCCATCCGCTTGAATAAGCTCACCTATACATAATTCTTTAAGCGTTTGTGCTAAATATAAATGTATTTTTTCATTATCAAACTTAGCAACTTCTTTTAAAACTATAGAAAATAAATAATCTCCTACACGAAGAGCAAACTCATTGCTATATTTTTTATTCATCGTAACACTGCCTCGTCTAGTATCAGCATTATCAATAATATCATCATGAATTAAACTAGCAGTATGAATTATTTCAACTATACTAGCCATTCTAATAATGTCTTTTTTATTTAGTTCAAAATTTCCTAATTTAGCACACATTAGTAAAAGAAGTACTCTAACCCTTTTACCTCCATTTAGAAAATACTTTTTTACAATCTCATCTAATTGTTCATCATTACTTCTAGTAATTTCTAAAATATCTTCTAATACCTCGTGTACCAATGTATCATACTGTTTTAACATTCTATTCTCCATTAATTTAAACAAAGGTTACCATTTTAATATCAGACTCTTGAAATTCAACATTATAAAAGTCAAACCAAGTCTTTATAACACTTAGAGAAAATTCATTCTCACTAATATCTTTAGCAATTAGCTGTAAGTATCCATTCTGCATAGTTTCTGTGAGGTTAGTCAACTTATCTAAACTACCTACCAATAAACTATAATACTCAAAACTAAAATAATCACCAAGTAAAAGTGATTTTGATTCAATACTATCACCTTCTAATTTGTGGCTCTCAATTGAACTAAGTGCACAAAAAATTGCTGTATTATATAATTCATTATCAAAATTATATTTTTCTATAAAAGAAGTAATATTTAATTTTTCT
>CALHQV010000358.1 GCA_938038035.1 uncultured Gemella sp.
GATTTCGGAGAAATTGATTTTGTCGAGTCACTTTCCACAGTGTTTTATTAGATATCTGAAAAGCTATTATAAAGTGAAATCATATATCAATAAACCACTATGTCTATAAGTTCTTATAATATTAGAACTTTTTGGCTAGTCTCTCATATTAGAGTCGAAAAAATAATAAAATTATTGTTAAAGATTTAACAAATTCATTGAAAATATGTTATAATAGGGAGTATCTGAATAAAATTACTAGATTATACTAGAAAGGAATTTAACATGACAGAAGAAATTAAAGTAGATGTACAAGATTTAAATGATCAAATGCTTGTTCGTCGTGAAAAAATGGAAGCAATGAGAGAAAGTGGTTTAGATCCATTTGGAACTAAATTCGAAAGAACTCACCTTTCAAATGAAATCGTAGCAGAATATGATAAATATAGTAAAGAAGAACTAGAAGAAAAAAATATATCTGTAACAATTGCAGGACGTATTATGACAAAACGTGGTAAAGGTAAAGCTGGATTTGCTCACGTTCAAGACCTAGGTGGTCAAGTTCAAATTTACGTTCGTCAAGATAGAGTAGGAGATTCTTATGAGTATTTCAAGACTCTTGACCTTGGAGATATCGTAGGTGTAACAGGAGTATTATTCAAAACTAACGTAGGTGAATTATCTGTTAAATCTGATAAATTTGAAATTTTAACAAAAGCACTACGTCCACTACCTGATAAATTCCACGGACTTAAAGACGTTGAAGAACGTTACAGAAGAAGATACGTAGACTTAATTATGAATGAAGAAAGTAAAGAAACATTTATTTTACGTTCAAAAATTATTCAAATTATGCGTAGTTACTTAAACGAACGTGGATACCTAGAAGTTGAAACTCCAATGATGCACTCTGTTGCAGGTGGAGCTGCAGCTCGTCCATTTGTAACTCACCACAATGCACTTGATATGCAATTATTTATGCGTATTGCACTTGAATTACCATTAAAACGTTTAATCGTTGGTGGTTTAGAAAAAGTATATGAAATTGGACGTGCATTCCGTAACGAAGGTGTATCAACAAGACATAATCCTGAGTTTACAATGATCGAGTTATATGAAGCATATGCTGATTACAATGATATCATGGATTTAACTGAATCTATGATTGCATACATCTGTAATGAAATTCACGGTACTACTAAAATTATGTACGGTGAAGATGAAATTGATTTAACACCAAAATGGCGTCGTGTTCACATGGTAGATGCTATTAAAGAAGTTACTGGTGTTGACTTCTGGCCAGAAATGACAGACGAACAAGCTCATGCATTAGCTAAAGAGCACAATGTTCCAGTTAGAAAAGATATGAAAGTTGGACACATTATTAATGAATTCTTCGAAACATTTGTAGAAGAAACATTGGTTCAACCAACATTCGTTTATGGACACCCTGTTGAAGTATCTCCATTAGCTAAAACTAATGCTGAAGATACAAGATTCACTGACCGCTTTGAGTTATTTATCGTTAGACGTGAACATGCGAATGCATTCAGTGAGTTAAACGATCCAATCGATCAAAAAGAAAGATTCTTATCTCAAATGGATGAAAAAGATGCTGGTAACGAAGAAGTTTATGAAATGGACGAAGACTTCGTAGAAGCATTAGAATACGGTATGCCTCCAACAGGTGGATTAGGAATTGGAATTGATAGATTAGTTATGTTATTAACTAACTCAGCTTCAATCCGTGACGTATTATTATTCCCATACATGAAACATAAGTAAACCGATGTTGATATATCAAGGTTTATAAAGTATAACCTATAGATAAAGGGCAAATATCTATAAAAATTAAATCTCCCTAAAATTTAGGAAGCTTTAATAGAAAATTAAAGGGGGCATAGTCTCCCTTTTTGTATATAATAAGATATATAAGGAGTATCCAATGGCAAGCTTTTTTGAGAGATTAAAAGAAAAATTTTCTGCTAAGGAAGAATTAAATGAAGAACTGATTTCGCTTGATGAATATGAAGAATTTGTCGAGAGTCAGTTTGTAACTGAAAAATTTAAAAAAGGTCTTAAGAAATCACGTGATAATTTCTCTAATGCACTTAATAATTTAATTAGTTCATATAGAGAAATTAACGAGGAGTTTTTCGAGGATTTAGAAGAACTATTAATTCAATCAGATGTTAGTTATAACACTGTATTAGAATTAGTTGATTACTTAAAAGTTGAATCACAAAGACAAAATTTAAAAGAACCAAGTGAACTGCAAAGTATGATTATCGAAAAACTTGTAGATGTTTACATGGAAGGTACTGTAAAATCTGAATTAAACTATGCGCCAGAAAAAGAACTTTCAGTATTTCTATTTGTAGGGGTTAATGGTGTTGGTAAGACAACTTCAATCGGTAAACTAGCTCATAATCTTAAAAAAGAAGGAAAAAAAGTTCTTATAGCTGCTGGAGATACATTCAGAGCAGGTGCAATTGATCAGCTTGATGTATGGGCTAAACGTAGCGGTGCTGATATAGTTAAATCACATGAAGGAGCTGATTCAGCAGCAATAATCTTTGATGCGATTCAATCTGCTAAAGCGAAAGGTTATGATGTACTACTATGTGATACAGCTGGTCGTCTGCAAAATAAAGATCATCTAATGAAAGAACTTGAAAAAATTGTTCGTGTAATTAAGAAGGAAGTTCCGGAAGGTCCTCATGAAGTACTATTAACAATTGACGCGACAACAGGGCAAAACGGTATTTTACAGGCTAAAACATTCAAAGAAGTTAGTGATGTTACAGGTGTGATTCTTACTAAACTTGATGGAACTGCTAAAGGTGGTATTGTTATAGCTATTAAGAAAGAATTAGGAATTCCAGTTAAACTTGTTGGATTAGGGGAAAATATTGATGATTTAGAAGTATTCGATCCTGAACAATATATTTATGGATTATTCTATCAAGAAAATACTGAACAAAAAGAAGAACAAGCAGAAGAATAAAAAATAATTCTTAAAAATATTCATTTTACATGTTTTGTAACAATGTAAAATGGATATTTTTTTATTGTACAAATTAACAAATATTAAAATCAAACTACTATTGTAAACCGATGAAAATATTTTAATATTAAATTGGAATAATTTATCAAAATTAATTGAAAAAAAAGCAATAAAAGTATATAATAGATATATTAAGAAGGCAATAATATATGGAGGATTATAATGGGATTTTTATCTAAATTATTCGGAAAAAAAGAAGAACAAGTACAAGAGTTAGTATTAAACTCATACATGAAAGGTAAAGTGGTAGATATTACTGAAGTACCCGATCCAGTATTTGCTCAAAAAATGATGGGAGATGGATTTGCAATTATTCCGGAAGAAGGAAAATTAGTATCTCCAGTAGCAGGAGAAATTATCCAAGTATTCCCAACAAAACATGCTTTTGGTATTAAATCAGGAGAAGTAGAAATTCTTATTCACGTTGGATTAGAAACAGTTGCGATGAAAGGTGAAGGTTTCGATGTAGCTGTATCTGCTGGAGATAGAGTTGAAGTAGGTCAAACTTTATTAACTTATGATTTAGAATTAGTTAAAGAAAAAGCTAAAGATATTATTACTCCTTGTGTAGTTACTAACATGGATTCAGTAGCTAACATTGAAGTATTAAAACTAAATGAAACTGTTGATTTCTTACAAGAAGTAGCAAAAGTAAAACTTAAATAGACCTAGGTCTATTTAAGTTTTACTGTTAGTGGCAAAATTATGAATGATAAGAAATTTTGGAAGATTATATATCTGTATATAACAAAATATAATTATAGTATATTATATTATCGTCCAGAAAAAAAAGATGTCTGGCTTATTAATGAAGATAATGAATTAATAAGATTTATATATGGGGATAGTTTTAAATCAACAGAAATAGATAGTATAGTTTCTAATGTAATTAGAAATGAAGTTAGACTTAAAAAAATGTTTAAACTGAGTAGTTTAAAAATGAAAATCCTTTATGTTTCTCCTGATTTCGATGAAGTTATCGACGATTACAAAAAATATAGAATTTCAAATAGCCTGATTATTGAGCGTATACTTTATAATGAAAAGAATAGTAAACTATTTTTAAAAGAAAAAGATGCTAGATTCATTGAAGGTACGCCAGATACTCTTAGGTATAAAAATAGAGTAGTTGAACTTTATAAACGACAGACATTAGATAGAAATGTTTTTAATGTAAAATATAATATCTTATCAGGTATATATTTATTATTATTTTTGGTGAATTTTGTTGTA
>CALHQV010000359.1 GCA_938038035.1 uncultured Gemella sp.
CCTGCCATATGTACTTCGTGACCTTCTTTATGGAATTTATAAGCGATAGCGTGCTCTCTACCGCCGCTTCCTACTACTAATACTTTAGCCATATTAGTGTTTAAAGTGACGTATTTTACTGAAGACTATCGCCACACCTTTCTCATTACATGCATCTATGCTTTCTTGATCTCGTATAGATCCTCCCGGTTGAACTATCGCAGCAATACCGTAGTCAGCTGCAATATCAGCACTATCTCTCATTGGGAAGAATGCATCTGAAGCTAGCACTGCACCTTTTGCTTTTTCTCCTGCTTGTTCTAGAGCTATTTTACATGAACCTACTCTATTCATCTGACCAGCACCAATTCCTAAAGTTTGCCCATTTTTTACTACTACTATTGCGTTTGATTTAACATGTTTAACAACTTTTAAACCAAACTCAATATCTCTTTGTTGCGCTTCATCAACTTTCTTCTCAGTTACACTTTCGTATTCATCAGCAAGTTTATCGTTAAAATCTTGTACTAAGATTCCACCACGGACACTTTTAATTTGTTGTTCATGATTATTATTTTTTTCTGATAGTTTGTAAATACGTAGATTTTTCTTCTTAGTTAGTATTTCTAAAGCTTCTTCATCATAATCTGTTGCTAGTATAATTTCTAAGAAAATACTATGCATTTTTTCAGCAGTTTCTTTATCTACTTTTCCATTTACTGCAACAATTCCACCAAAGATTGACACAGGGTCCGCTTCATAAGCTCTACTATATGCTTCGAATACAGAATTTCCTGTCGCTACTCCACATGGATTCATATGCTTAACAGCAACACATGTAATTTCTTCAAATTCAGAAAGAATATCTAAAGCTGCAGAAGCATCTTGAATATTATTGTATGACATTTCCTTACCGTGAAGTTGCACAGCATTTTGCAAAGCATAACTTTCATTATTGTCTTGTACGTAGTGATAAGCTTTTTGATGCGGGTTCTCTCCATAACGAAGACTATCTTGAAGTTTATACGATAATGTTAGTTTTTCAGGTACAAGATTATCTTTTTTATTAAAATAATTAGCAATAGCCGCGTCATAACTTGCAGTAGTATTAAATACTTTAATCGCTAAAGCACGACGTGTTTCATAAGTAATACCACCTTGTTCAAGTTCTTCAAGAACTTTAGCATAATCATTAATGTCAGTAACTACTGCCACGTCGTTGAAGTTTTTAGCCGCACTTCTTAGCATACCAGGACCACCAATATCGATATTTTCGATGATTTCCTCTTCACTAACCCCTTCTTTTTTTACAGTAGCTTCAAAAGGATATAAATTTACACAAACTAAATCGATATACTCGATATTATTTTCAGCTACGTGTTTATTATGAAGCTCATTACCACGTTTTGATAGTAATCCTCCGTGAATTTTAGGATGTAGAGTTTTTACACGACCTTCTAGGATTTCTGGAAAATGTGTAACATCCTCAATACTAATACAACTTACACCATTATTTTTTAAATGTGTATAAGTTCCACCTGTACTAATAACTTCGAAACCATGTTTTTCTATACCTTTTGCAAATTCTACAATATTTGTTTTATCACTTACACTTATTAATGCTCTTTTAGTCATAGTGCCTCCTCAACTAACTTTAATATTACTTCTGGATATAATTTATGTTCTAGTTTATGTACTTTTTCAGTAACAGTTTCTATAGTATCATCTTCTAAAACTTCAAATGATCTTTGAGCAATTACTTCTCCACCATCAAGTTCTTCATTTACATAATGAATACTAATTCCTATTTCTTTCTCACCTGCATTGAACGCTTGTTCGATAGCATCTTTACCTTTAAATTTCGGTAATAATGATGGATGTAAATTAAGAATTGTCTTTTTATATTTTTCTAAGAAATACGGTGAAATAATTCTCATATATCCTGCTAAGAAAATATAATCTAAATCTTTAACTTTCTCAAAAATTACACTTTCATATGCTTCTTTTGACTCAAAATCTTTCGCAGAGAATATAAATACTTTAATATTTCTATCATGTGCTTTTCTAATAACTGCTGCATCTTTTCTATCACACACTAATAGCTCAATTGATATTTTGTCTTTTAATCTTTCATCATCTGCAATTTTCTCGAAATTACTTCCTGTTCCTGATGCAAATATCGCTACTTTCTTCATACTATTTCTATTCCACTTTCCTCTGTTACTTCACCAAGGACAAACGCATTATCTATTAACGATAAAGTTTTATCTACGTCTTCCTCGTTTACTATTAATACCATACCTACACCCATATTAAAGATATGATACATTTCTTCTTCATCAATTTTACCTTTTTCTTGTAGATACTTGAATACCGCTGGTATTTCATATGAGCTTTTATCAATCTTCATACCTAATCCGTCTTTTAGAGCACGAGGTAAATTTTCATGGAAACCTCCCCCAGTAATATGAGCTATCCCTGCTACTTTTACCTCTTCTAGTACTTTTAGTACTTCTTTCACATAGATTTTAGTAGGTGTTAATAAAGTTTTTCCTACTGTACTTCCGTTAAATTCTTCGTTTAAACCAATATTATTATCTTTTAAAATTTTTCTTACTAATGAAAAGCCATTAGAATGTACTCCACTTGATGGAAGTCCAATTACTATTTGACCTGCTTTTGTATTTTCTGTACTTAGTAATAACTCCTTCTCCTGAGCTCCTACACAGAATCCTGCAATATCGTATTCTCCGTCTTCATAAAAACCTGCCATCTCAGCAGTCTCCCCACCAACTATCGCACATCCTGCTTGAACACAACCTTCAGCAACACCTTCAACAATTGCTTCTACTTGTTCAGGATAATTCTTACCTACCGCTAGATAATCTAGGAAAAATAATGGAATAGCACCTTGAGCAAGTATGTCATTGGCACACATCGCGACAACATCAATACCGATAGTATTATGAATATCTAATTCGAATGCAAGTTTTAATTTTGTACCTACACCGTCAGTACCACTAACTAATACAGGATTTTTAAAGTTATAACTACTAAGATCAAACGCTCCCCCAAAACCACCGATAGCCGACATCATACCAAGATTTTTAGTACGTGCTACGTGTTTTTTAATACGTTCAACACTTTCATAACCTGCTTGCAGACTTACACCACTTTCTTCATACTTTTTACTCATTACATTCTACCCCTTTCTTTTAGAAACTCTATTTGAATATCCGTCATTGAATTTACATAACTTTCTTCATAATCGTACAGTCCCGCACTATAGTCTCCGTTATAGCACTCCATACATAATCCCGAATAAGGTGCATCATAGTTTAAACCAATAGAATCTATCAATCCTTGTTCACTTAAGAATCCTAATGAATCAGCTCCAATAATTTCACAGATTTCTTCATTTGTTTTATTTGCTGAGATAAGTTCCTCAGTAGTAGAAATATCTATACCATAGAAACTTGGGAACATTAGCGGTGGACAAGCTATTCTTACGTGTACTTCTCTAGCCCCAGCTTCTTTTAACATCTTCACAATTCTTTTACTAGTAGTACCTCGAACTATAGAATCATCAACTAGCACTATACTCTTACCTTGAACAACACCTCTTACTGGTGAAAGTTTCATTCTTACACCTTGCTCACGAAGTTCCTGCGTAGGTTGAATAAATGTACGTGCTACATATTGATTTTTAATTAATCCCATTTCATATGGTAGTCCACTTTCTTCAGCGTAACCACTGGCTGCTGATAAAGATGAGTTAGGTACCCCAATTACCATATCTGCATCTGGTGTAGGTTGTTCTTTAGCAAGCGTACGACCTGTTCTTTTTCTAGCACTATGCACGTTAATTCCAGCTATATTAGAATCAGGTCTAGCAAAGTATACATATTCCATCGCAGCGATAGATACTTGTGTATCTTCAGTATATTTCTCTATTCTAATACCTTTATCATTAATAGTAACTAGCTCTCCAGCACCTACATTACAAACAAACTCAGCACCTACTATATCCAGTGCGCAAGTCTCACTAGCTGCTACATATGCACCGTTTTTCATCTTACCTATCGCTAAAGGTCTAAAGCTATTTGGATCTACTGCTCCGTAAAGAGTTCTTTCAGTTAATACTAGATAAGTAAATCCACCTTTTATAATGTTTAGACTTTCTTTAAGCTGTTCTTTAAAAGTTTCTTTTTTACTTCTTCTAATAAGATGAATAAGTACTTCCGTGTCAGAAGAAGAATGGAATATTGCACCTTGTTGTTCTAATTCTTTTCTTAAAGTTTTAGCGTTGATTAAATTACCATTGTGACAAATACCAACACTCATATCGTAGAAATGAAATAGAAATGGTTGAATATTTTGGATACTATTGCTTCCGCTTGTCGCGTATCTAACATGTCCAATAGCACTATTTCCTACTAATCTTTCTAATTTTTCTTTATCACGAAATACTTCCGATACTAATCCAAGGTCACGATGCCCTCTTAATTTAGTACCTTCTTTAGAAACTATTCCAGCTCCTTCTTGCCCTCTATGTTGTAAACTATGTAAACCGAAGTACGTCACATTACTAGCTTCGGGATGTCCCCAAATACCGAATACTCCACATTCTTCATTAAGACTACGCATTTTTTAATCTCCTTAAAACTTCTTCATAAGCTTCCATTACAGAACCCAAATCTCTTCTAAATCTATCTTTATCTAATTTTTCATTTGTATCTTTATCCCAAAGACGACATGTATCTGGAGAAATTTCATCAGCTAGAATTATTTCACCATCTTTAGTTTTTCCGAATTCAATCTTGAAGTCAACAAGTACTAAGTTTGCATCTAAGTATAATTTTTGTAATAGTTCGTTGATTTTTAAAGCTTGAGTTCTGATATTTTCTAATTCTTCTTCTGTAACGATTTCTAATGCCACTGCATGATCATTATTGATTAGTGGATCATTTAGCTCATCATTTTTATAACTTAGCTCAAAAACTGGTTTTTTTAATTTTTTTCCTTCTTCAAGTCCGTATTTTTTCGCCATAGAACCAGCTACTATATTACGTACAATTACTTCTAAAGGAATAATAGTAACATGCTTACAAATCTGATCTGTTTCATTAACTTTTCTAATAAAATGAGTTTTTACACCTTGTTTTTCTAAGTACTCGAAGATTAATGAAGTGATTGTATTATTGAATACTCCTTTACCTTCAAACTCTTCTTTTTTTACACCGTTAAAAGCTGTAGCACTATTTTTATAATGCACATATATTTCATCATTGTTTTCACATTCGAACAGTTGTTTAGCTTTTCCTTCGTATAAAAGTTTCATTATTTTTTTCCCCCTTTGAAGTAATTCAC
>CALHQV010000360.1 GCA_938038035.1 uncultured Gemella sp.
GAGTCACCCCCGCACAGTTTATTAGATATCTAAAAAGCTTTTATAAAGCGAATTTAGATGTCAATAAACCACTGCGTCTATGAGTTCTCATATATACTTTGTTAAAATTTAGGACTTTTGGCTAAGCCCCTTTTTGAAGAATTGAGGTAGGTATAATTATGATTGTTAATCACTTTGGAGTTTATAGGATTTGTATTAAAGATAGTAAACTTCTATGCATAAAAAAGGAAAGAGGTCCTTATAAAAATAGATTTGATTTGCCAGGAGGTAGTCAAAAAGTAAATGAGGGACTCACAGAAACGTTAGTCCGAGAATTTCGTGAAGAAACAGGATATCAGATAAATTGTTATAGCAACTGCAGAACTTATGATGTCTTTGTAGAGGAAATTAATAGAACCGTACACCATATTATGGTATTTTATGATGTTGATGTTAACCTTGAACAGCAAGACGTAATTTCAGAAAAGTTGGAAGATGAACTAAATGATTCTAGTGGAGTATATTGGATTGACTTGGAAGAATTAGATATAAAGAATTCATCACCGCTGATATTAAAATTGCAAAAGGAACTGAGTAATGATAAAACTACCTTAGATAAAGAAGTATATAAAAATTGGACAATATTATAAAAGAACTTATCCATGAAAAATATGGATAAGTTTTTTTGTTATTTGTTATGACTTTCATTGATTAAGTTTTGTTTTTTCATCGAGATGACCGCTGAATAACAAAATACTGCTACAGCTACCCAAATTATTGAGAATGAGATTAGTTTTTGAATACTTAATACTTCTCCATAAACAAAAATTCCTATGAAGAATTGCATAGTAGGAGGTAAATATTGAAGAATACCTAGAATGTATAAAGGTATTGCTGTGGCTCCTTTAGCGAAAAGCATTAATGGAATAGCTGTGATTGCCCCAGATAATAATAAATATATTAATGTATCTGTTCCAAAAGAATAGAATGTAATTGAATTACTTGTTGAAAGATATCCCATATAAATAAGTGCGATAGGTGAAACTATCGCTGTTTCTATAAGTAAACTTGCTTTTGGACTAAGAATAATTTTCTTTTTACATAAGCTGTAAAGTCCAAAACTTAGTGCTAATAGTATAGAAATCCAGGGAAGTGATCCAAGGGATATAAATAAGTATAATAATGATCCGCCAACACATAGGCATGCTATTGTTTGTGTACGTGTTAATTTCTCTTTTAAAAATACTACGGCTAATATAATTGTTACGATTGGATTTAAGTAATATCCAAAACTTGCCTCTAATACATGATTTGTGTTAACTGCTATTATATATGTAAGCCAGTTTAATGTTATTAAAAATGAGGCTAGTACCAATAACAAGACACTTTTCTTATCTTTCCAGAGAGTAGTTATTTCATTTAAAATAGATTTTTTATTTTTCGCAATTGCGACTACGATAATCATAAAAACAAAAGAACATATAATTCTCATCGCAAGAACTTCATATGGGCCTATTTCTTTTAGTAATTTAAAATATATAGGAAATAATCCCCAAGAAAAATAACAAACGAGGATAGATAGTAAACTTTTTTGAGTGTTATTCATATTATGTCTCCTTATCTTAAGTGAATGTATGATAAGTATAACGAAAAAGATTGTATATTTCAATGAAAATAGACAGCTATGCATTAAAATTTATCGAAAAAAATCTAATATTTTTTTATAGATAAGTTATTTTCGTTATTTTCAAAAGCTTTACAGCAAAGTTTTCGCGAGTGAGTAGTATCTTAATTTATAAAACTATACCCAAGAAAAAATAAAAATATTTTCTCGTCTTAAGTTTAAAATTAGTTATATAACACTTTTTAAGTAGATTTAACACTGATTTCAGAAATAACATATCCTAATATATTTATTTAGAACGTATACACCGGGTAAAAAAGGGCTTCCATTTGTTTGAGAAATATTATAAAATAAGGGTGTGAAAAAGATAACTGTATGATTAGTACGGGAGAGGACGATGGACACCGAAGGTACAAGTTAACATTTAGCGAATGTTAATGAAATTCTCAGGTAAAAAGACTGTACTATGACAGAACTCTGAAGCGAGTCAACAGAGAGAGAGCTAACTAGCTTTCTTTGTGTTGTTTTTATTTTAGGTGGGATACTATGAAATTGATAACAAATAATCCAAGATTTTTGAAAGAAAATTTTAGAGATATCGAAGTAGAATACCATGAAGTTGAATACTTAGATATATTAAAAAAAGTTAGAGACTACGTTCATGAAAATTGGGAAGTTGTAACACATCCTCTATATGGAAGTGTTAAACCAAACGAAACAATTTACAGATCAGTAGTTATTAGAAAAAATACTGAATTAGATGTTGCTTCTATTAATTTGATTTCTGAAGCGGTAGGAACTTTTGAGAAATTTAGAAAAAATAAAGAAGTTCCGCAGTGGACTAATAGAGTAAAAGATGATTTCAGTGTTATCGATCACGATTTACTATTAAATGCGATAAAAAGAATTCTATAAAAAATAAATAAAGGAGAATAATTATGAGTAGACATTATGATGTAATTATTATAGGTTCTGGGCCTGCAGGTTTATCAGCAGCGTTATACGCTTCTCGTGCTAAACTAAATGTTTTGGTTCTAGAAAAATCAAAAAATGGGGGACAAGCAGCAATCACTCACATGATTGAAAATTATCCTGGTGCCATTGAAGATCCAACTGGACCACGCTTAACAGCGAGAATGGCAGAACAAGCGAAAAGCTTCGGTACAGAATTCAAACAAGAAGAAGTACTAGATGTTAATCTTGAAGGCGACGAAAAAGTAGTTACTTGTACAAGCGGTGATTACACAGCTAAAGCAGTAGTAATCGCAACTGGAGCATCTCCAAGAAAACTAGATATTCCAGGGGTTAGAGAATTAGAAAGTAAAGGTATTTCTTACTGTGCTACTTGTGATGGTGACTTCTTCGATGGTCTTGAAGTATTCGTAGTTGGTGGAGGAAATAGTGCTGTAGAAGAAGCTCTATTCTTAACTAAATTTGCTCGTAAAGTAACAATTATCCACTTTGAAGAAGATATTCACTGTGAAAAAATTACAGCTGAAAAAGCAAGAAATCACCCACAAATCGAAATTAGAACTGAAACAGTTGTTCTTGAAGCAATTGGTGATGGAATTCTAGAAGCTATTAAATTGAAAAATGTAGCTACAGGTGAAGAATATGTGGTAGAAGCTGACGAAGAAGATGGAACTATGGGATTATTCTTCTTCATCGGATATGTTCCTCAAACTAAACTATTTGAAGGAAAAGTTGAACTTACTGAAGGTGGTTATGTTAAAGCTGGAGAAGACACTAAAACAAATGTTGAAGGTGTATATGTAGCTGGTGACTGTCGTCAAAAAGAAATCCGTCAAGTAGTAACAGCTGTATGTGATGGTGCTGTAGCAGCGATCACTGCAGAAAAATATATTGCTGAGAAATTTGAATAAAATTTAAAAAAATAAAAAAAAGGAGACAAAAACAATGTTAGAACTAAACAAAGAAAACTTTGAGAGTGAAGTATTGGAAGCAGAAGGATACGTGTTAGTAGACTTTTGGAGCCAAGGATGTGAACCATGTAAAGCACTTATGCCAAGTGTACATGAATTAGCAGACAAATACGGAGACAAACTTAAGTTTGCTGCTCTAGATACAACAAAAGCAAGAAGACTTGCAATCAAACAAAAAGTTTTAGGGTTACCAACATTAGCCATATATAAAGACGGAAGCAAAGTTGAAGAAGTAACTAAAGATGATGCTACTGTTCCAAATATAGAAGCTATGATTAACAAATATTTATAAAAAAATAAACTCAATGGGGAGGTATTAGGTATGCGTCTTGAATTAGGAAAGATCCATATTAAAGATATACAATTTGCTGCAGAATCAAAAATCGAGGCAAATGTATTATACGTAAATAAAGAAGAGCTTGTAAAAGCTGTTTTCGAGGATGAAGCAATTGCATCTGTTGATTTAGACATTGCTCGTCCAGGTGAGAGTGTTCGTATTACGCCAGTTAAGGATGTAATTGAACCTCGTGTTAAAGTTGAAGGTCGTGGGGGAATCTTCCCTGGTATCCTTTCAAAAGTTGATACAGTAGGTGAAGGTCGTACAATTGCACTTAAAGGTATGGCTGTTGTAACTACTGGTAAAATCGTAGGATTCCAAGAAGGTATTATCGACATGACAGGACTTGGAGCTGAGTATACTCCATTCTCTAAAACAAATAACTTAATCGTTATTGCTGAGCCTAAAGAAGGAGTTAAACAACACGAACACGAAAAAGCAGTTCGCTATATCGGATTCAAAGCTGCACGTTACATTGCAGAATTAGCTCGTTCATTAGAACCAGAAGAAGTAGAAGTATTTGAAACTAAACCTTTATTAGAACAAATTGCTGAATATCCAGATCTACCAAAAGTAGGATATGTATACATGCTTCAAACTCAAGGTTTATTACACGATACTTATGTATATGGTGTTGATGCAAAACAAATAGTACCAACAATTTTATATCCAACTGAAATTATGGATGGTGCTATTGTAAGTGGTAACTGTGTATCAGCTTGTGATAAAAACCCAACATATGTACACTTAAATAACGGTGTTATTGAAGATTTATACAAAAAACATGGTAAAGAAATTAACTTCTTAGGTGTAATCATCACTAACGAAAATGTTTACTTAATGGATAAAGAACGTTCATCTAACTGGACTGCAAAACTTTGCCGTTACTTAAACTTAGATGCTGTAATCGTATCTCAAGAAGGATTTGGTAACCCAGATACTGACTTAATCATGAACTGTAAAAAAATTGAAGCTGAAAAAGTTCAAACAGTTATCGTAACTGATGAATATGCAGGTCGTGATGGAGCCAGCCAAAGTTTAGCTGATGCTGACGTAGCTGCTAACGCTGTAGTTACTGGAGGAAATGCTAACCAAGTGGTTGTATTACCAAAATTAGATAGATTTATCGGACATATCGATGTAGTAAACGTAATCGCTGGTGGTAACCAAGACTCATTAAGAGAAGATGGAACTATCGAAGTAGAAATCCAAGCTATTACAGGTGCTACTAACGAAACAGGTTTTGGTTACTTAAGTGCTAAAACATTCTAGTAAACAAAATTAAAATAAATGTTAAAGATTTGAACAAGGAGGAAATAAGATAATGGTAAGTCTTATTAATAAAAAAGTAGTTATCATTGGTGACCGTGATGGTATCCCAGGATTAGCTATTGAAGAGTGTGTAAAACTAATTGAAGGATTAGAAGTAGTATTTTCATCTACTGAATGTTTTGTCTGAACAGCTGCAGGGGCTATGGACTTAGAAAACCAAAAACGTGTTAAAGAAGCTGCCGAAAAATTCGGTAACGAAAACGTTGTTGTTTTACTAGGTGCATCTGAAGCCGAAGCTGCTGGTCTAGCAGCTGAAACTGTAACAGCAGGGGACCCAACATTTGCAGGGCCACTTGCAGGTGTAGCATTAAATCTTGCTGTATATCACATTGTAGAAGAAGAAATTAAATCACAAATAGATGAAGCTATCTATGAAGATCAAGTTGGAATGATGGAAATGGTATTAGATATTGATGAAATCGCAAGCGAAATGAAAGACGTTCGTGGAGAGTAATTGAAGATCTAAATAATAGTTATAGGGGGAAATAAAAATGTCTAAAATAAGAGTAGTACATTATATAAACCAATTCTTCGCTGGAGTAGGTGGAGAAGAACAAGCCCACATTGCACCAGAATTAAGAACTGAATTACCACCGATTAGTGTTCAGTTACAAGGGCAATTGGGAGAAGAATTTGAAGTAGTAGCTACAGTAGTTTGTGGTGACAGTTACTTCAATGAAAACTTAGAAAAAGTTCAAAAAGAACTTTTAGAAATGATTAAAGGATGCGAACCACAATTATTCGTTGCTGGACCAGCATTCAATGCAGGGCGTTACGGGGTAGCAGCTGGTACAATTACTAAAGCTGTTCAAGACGAATTAGGAATTCCAGCTGTAACAGCAATGTACGTAGAAAACCCAGGAACAGACATGTTCAGAAAAGAAGTTTATATTCTTGAAACATCTGACAGTGCAGCTGGTATGAGAAAAGCTTTACCAAAATTAGCTAAATTTGCAGCAAAATTAGCTAAAGGTGAAGAAATCCTTTCTCCGAAAGAAGAAGGCTACCACGAAAGAGGAATCCGTGTTAACTTCTTCAGCGATAAACGTGGATCAGAACGTGCTGTTGAAATGCTTGTTAAGAAAATTAAAGGTGAAGAATTCGAAACAGAATATCCAATGCCTAACTTTGACAGAGTTGA
>CALHQV010000361.1 GCA_938038035.1 uncultured Gemella sp.
CTCTCAAACGTCTGTACATCTAGCTTTCTCCTGAGAAAAGTATAATATATAAAACCAAGAAATCTTTCAAACTGTCCAAACTGGACATTTTGAACTAAAATTAATTTATTAAACACTTCTCGTAAGCATATCTATTATAGGTAAGACAATATTAAGAAAGACGGTCAAAATCTATTAACCGTCTAAAAACAAAAATGTTATAAGCTATTAAAAAATCAGCAGTAATCCGGTAACAAAAGTCGCATAATTTTGTTAAGGAAGGAATTAATGATGTTCAGATTACTGCTAACCAGCAAATTGAAAAATGGTCAACATGATATTTCTAATGTGAATCTCTTACTTTCAGAACCTAAAGGTTGAATAATAGCCACCCCCTACTTATCAATAAAATTATCCGTTGCATTAACAGATGTATATAAACCACTCCATGGATCCAAAGCAATTAACTAGACTTTATTTGTCAATAACCACAAAATTAGATTAGAAAAATCATTAAAAATTAATTGGAATCCTTTGTGATGCTTTCTCAATAAAAGTAATACTTCTCAATATTTTAACTGAACTAAAGTAATAGCATAATGGTATCTTGATTGTATTCTTCTAAAACAGATTGCCCTTCACATTCAACTGTGATTGATTAAATGTTTCCAAAAATATATTCCAAAGGAGCTCTAAATTCTCTGTATCAGCTATTTTTTATCAGCTATCAACTTCTATCATACCTCTTCAATAGCGTGCTGAATATTAGCGATAATACCGTAATAGATACACCAATAATAAAAATATTAAAAGTATTGTTAGGATTTAAAACTACTGAGAAAAAAACGGTACCTAGTGGCATAAAAAGGATCGCTACTGAAAAGATAATTCCAAAGACTCTGCCAAGAAACTCATTATCTACATCTCTTTGAACAATAGAGAAAAATTGGATATTAAAAATGGAAAGAAATAGACTAAATAACGCTGGAGAAAAAATTAGGATAATGAGGTTATGGAATATAAAATAAAGCGGTGCAGTTAGCATTAACATTAAGCCTGAACACGCTGAAAAGAGAAGTAAACGTCTACTTGACAAAGATCTATTGACAAAACCACTTAATATCGATCCCAAAAAACCACCAATTGCTTGCGCTGTTAGAAAGCTTCCATAAAGTCTATCTGAAATTCCTTCAAACATTTGACTACTATAAGGTAATAATAAATTATAGGCTGCTAGAACAAAATTAACCAAAGCAGAAAGAATGATAATAATAAAGATTGGTTTATGGCTATAAACATACTTGAATCCTACTTTTAAGTCGTTAAAGACTCCACTTATTGTCATTTCCTCCTTTGTATCTACTTCTTCATTCACAGGTGTAACAAATAAAATCAATAAAGCTGCCATTAGAAAGGATAATCCATCCAATAATAGCACCCCCCGTACCCCTAGAATGTTGTACAAGAAGATTGCTACCATAGGAATCGTTACTTTTATTACAGTACTCGTTGTTTCTAATAGTGAATTTAGTTTGGAAATACTATCTTCTTTTACGACTTCTTTCGTAAAAGCCTTGTAGGACGGTCCTGAAAATGCGCTCATAAAAGCCAATATGACATTTGTGATAACAATCGCATAAACTAACCATTGTTCTTTAGAGATTAATGATAGAACTATGCAAGCGATCCCAGATAAGAAATTTGTTCCAATGATAATTTTTTTCCGCTTAAAACTATCTGCAATGACTCCACCGAATAAATTGAATAGAACCCCGATCACCTTTTCTAATGATTGGTAAATGGCAACCAACGATAAAGATGTTGGATTTAGTCCGGCCAGAAAGGTATTATTAGCGAAGTCAAACATGATATCTCCGATTTTAGATACCCCTTTACTCATGACAAGATAACTTATATTCTTTGTTTTTTTATTTTCCATTAATATTACCTCATATTATCTTTTTCAGGTCCTCCATTAGCAATGTCTAAATGCTACCACAATTTGTATAAGGCACTATTTAATTTCATCATAGTTTAACAATGAAAGTATATCTACAACCTATCATTACCATTATTAGTGTTATAAGACACCTTAAATAATGGTTGAAAGAAACTATGAAATAACTTTGAAAGTATTACTCCTTCAAAAGAGCCTTTAAAACCCAAAAATTCTAAGGATGGAAATGTTGATTTATCCACTTTTATAGAATCTGATTTTTATAAAAATAGGAGTTTTTAAAACTCCATCATGAAATATCTGTATTACCAACTAACTTCACCAAGTAATTGAACTAAATTCTCTCGTATCTATTAAAAATGTAATATTCTTAATCTTATGCAGATAAAAAATTAGACTCTAACTACTAAGTAGTAAACCATGTATCAGTAATAGTTTCCGACCAATCAATTGACTTGCTATAAAAATTCTTTATATCCATTGCTTTTTGAAGAAGTTCATCCAAATTCTTCCCAAAAAAGCTAACAGTTAATAAGTAATCCATCTGTTTCTGTAATCCAGCAAAGCGAACATTTTCATATTGTTTAATTTGTATCTCTATAATCCCATCCAAATCCAATATTGGAATAGACTTCACATATCCCTTTTGTGCCGGTATCCATACTTTCCCAGAAAGCCTAACACTTGAAGTGTTGCCTATATTATAAGGAATGCCTAACTCTCTTTTTACCAAATATTCATCCAAATTAATTGAGAATGATTTAATAATATTTTTTGTATATTCACCCCCTACAAGCCTACTTCCAATCTCACAGAGTATTGGATTACCAGATTTATCAATAAATATTTCTGCATGAAAAATCGTATTATAATCAACTTCAAATTTTTTAAAAATCTCTGCAGTATAATTTTTTAATAACTTGTCTTCATTCGAGTCAATATCAAGCATTATTGAACCAAGACCAAATCCCTCTTCAAATGCTTCTAAACAATTTTTGACATACATACTACAACAAGAAAACTCTATCGATTGACCGTTAAAAAATCCGTCAACATGATATAGCTGTCCACTCACATACTCTTCAACCAAGTAATCATCTAGCGAAATATTATAAAGAACATCTGACAACGAATCTTTATTCTCAATTTTGATAACACCTTTTGAAGCCCATTTTTTTCTTGGTTTCAAAATCACAGGATACCCAAATTGTTCACAGAAAGACACAACATCCATAAAGTGATCTACTTTTCTAAATTTAGGAATTTTAAAACCTTCTTTAGAAAGTTTTTTCCGCATTAGATATTTATCTCTAAACAATAGTGCTTCTTCAAGTGTTTGACCTTTTATTCCCAAATTTTTTCGTATACAAGCAGCTCGAATAATACTACCTTCTTCAAAAGCTAAAATTTTTGTAACAGGATCGATTTTATTTAATTCATAAATAAATTGCTCAACATTTCCGTTGGTCTCAAATTCAGGAAAACCTATAGCCTTATCATAAGAAAAACTATTTATCGTTTCGAGATAGCCCAAGATATATACCTCTTGGTCAAAATCATTTAACCATTTTAAATAATTATGTTTAGACTTACCTTCACGATCAATAATCACTACAGACATATTTCACCTCCAAAATTGACTATTCATACAGTACTTCAATACAGGAATTCAATGTCTTTTCTCTACCTGAGATTAACTCATTGTAATCGTTTGAAGTTTTTATCACATGACCAATCCTATTTGAGCTACCTATTTCTCTCCTCTTATCCCCCGCTTTAACATATAATTCAGTAGCGATAATATCCTTATGATTTTCAATGTAGTGATCATCTAAAGTAACTGTTTTAATTACTTCACCTTCAAATTCCTCAAAATAAATAGCTACAAATTTAGAAGAAAAGACAAAATTATCAAAATCATTTAAAAGTTGGGCAGATGATAGGGCTGCTATCTCTATAGGATTATGGTTTATACTAATATTTCTATATAATTCCGAAATCATACCTCCACCTAATCTAAAGTGAGTTTCGACAACATGAATCTCTTGATTGTTTGTGATAATTATCTCTGTATGAGTTGGACCATTTGTAACCTTCAAAATTGATAATAGTTTTCCCATATAGTTGTTAATTATATCTTCTAAATCAGTCGAAATATTAGCAGGTACAATATGGCCAATCTCAACAAATGTTTCGAGATTTTTTAATTTTTTTGTTATACCATAAATATGATGCTGACTATTTACGCTTATAGCCTCTATACTAAATTCTTCACCTTCAATAAATTTTTCAATTATAAACGTTTCATCTGAAATCTCTACTTGATTCACTATTTCCTTCACGTTTGATGAATCAACTTTATAGATTGCTCGACTTCCAGTACCATCTATCGGTTTTAAGATTGATGTGCCATTTTTGTTGACAAATCTTATCACATCATCTCTATTCTCAATCATTTCACAGTTAACGTTATCAAAGAATGAATTTTTCAAGTAAGTTCTCAATGCATACTTATTATTTATAACCATCATTTGAGTTTCATTGATATTAAAAGGTATCTTTGTTTTTTCAGCTATTTTGTATGCTAATGCTTGTAAATTTTCAAACATACAAATTATCGATTGATAGTCTCCTAAATATTCAACAGCCTTACTTACTGTTTCAATAATTTGAACTTCATTTTTAAAACTGTTAAAGGCAAGAACTTCATCATAAAGATCTTTAAAATATGGTTTTATCTTCGAAGATTCACAAACCAATGTTAACTTACAATTATTTTTTTTAAGTGCTCTGTGTATTTCAGAGAAACCACCAATAACAAGTATTTTAGACATTTTTTTCTCCTAATAGTTCATCAATATCTACTAGTCTATTATCGTTTCTTAAGGCTAAACTTCGAATAGAATTCCGTTTTTTTATTTCTATATGAATACCTCTATTCTTGAGAATATCAGAATATTTTGCTACTATCCATTCAGGAAATATTCCGTATTCTCCTTTTAGTTTTCTGAAATCAATTGAATTAACCTCTTGATTCCTAAGCATGTTTTCAACTTTATTCAATCTCTTTGCTATATCAATAGAGAAATAATTTATTTTTTCTATACTTTCCTCAAGTTGTCTCTTCTGCTGAATGTTCAAATCAGTATAACCTAAACTGTGAACAAGATTAGAAGATAAGTCAACTAATTTTTTCTTTGATAAATTGGAGATAGTTTTTGAATCTAATAAAAAAGCTAATTCACGTATAATTTTTTTTAAAAAATACCCCTGTTTTTTATTTGAAATTTCTCCTATCCCACCATGAATTAATAAAACCAAAACTCTAAAAAGTAAAACGAATCTATTAACATTTAAAAAATCAATAGGCAATGATGACACAACTGGCAACAAAAAATTAATTTCGGAAATTCCCCAGATTGATTCTTTTTCTTCTAGAATCATTGCTAAACGTTCTGCATAAAAAACCACATCAAAATGGTAGTTTCCATCTCTATATATAGTTGCAATTGTTCCGAACGGAACTACACCATTAAGATACTTGTAATATAAGTAAGAGTAATTACCTGTAGGTCTCTGTTTTCCTATATGAAATTTCTCAATATTTTTCCATTCATATATATTTTCAGATGGTATTCCTGTTTTTATGTACCATCTGCGAAACTCTAATTCTTTATCACATCGTACATATATACGGTGTGTAAATAAACCAATGCTTTGCAAAAAAGCTAAAGCATGATAAATCATCTCTTCCGGTTCTTTGCAATTCTTAACTAGAAATGATAAGCCAACCTCCATCGGATTAGTCAATCTATTAATACCGACGCCATCTAATTTATTTGAAAAATATGATAGCTGTTTTGTTACATATTTTTCCACGCAGCCAGTTTCAGATAGCATATCAAACAAACTAATATGCTCTGAAATAGCAGACATATTAAAGATAGTCTCTGACCCTCTAGGTCTAACAACTTTACCTTCTTGTAGTTTTCGAAATCCATTTTCTTGACCATAAAAATAAAACTGTTTGATAATTTCAATTACGTTCATTTTTTTCTCTCATTAATTGGACATAGCCCTTTGTTTCTATTTTTGAATTTAAAAACGAGAACTCTCCGCACATTTTCTCATAAAAATTATTATAATCTTCTTTTGAAAAATCTCCTAAAATCTCTATTTCAAGATAAAATCCAAGACCATCAATCTTATCTAGATTAATCGTTTTATTTTCTAATACGTCATGATAAGTCTTTCTATATTTACTTATTGTGAAAATATTTGAAAAACCATCTTGCAAGATATTCCTTACAAATTCTAGTTTTTCAGATTCCAACTCTATTTCACTTTCACTCCACATTCCTTGTTTTATCGTATCTTTTCTTGTGAAAACACATGCCTTATCATCAGCTTCTTGACGAATTCTGTAAATAAAGCTACCTACCTCATCATTTTCAAATTCTCTTCCTTTTGTTTTAAAATATTCATCAACTTGCTTATTTTCACACTTAAATTTATAAGATTTTTCTAAATATGAAATAGCATTATTATAATCCCTCTCATCGTTAAGTTCAAATCTAACTTCTAATTCATTCATTAATTTTACCTCTCAATTCTTCAAAGGCTGAAGTCTCTTTAAATTCACTCAGTCTATAGTAAGTTTCTGGTGATGTTTTATGGACACAAAGCCTAATATTGTAATTACCAAGCAAATTTTCTAATCGTATTCCATAAAAATATTCACCACATCTGCCCTTTTCCCTAATTCTACAACATTTACACATATCGTGCAAGTAGTTTGGAATCAGTATTTTAAATCCCACTTCACCAATATTAGGAACATTATAAAAAATAGTTCCAGATGAACTTCCTTTGATATATTTCCTACTTATTTCAATACCATTTAACGAATCAAAAAAATTTCTAATCGCACTAATAGATTTTTCATTGCTTTCAACTTCGTTTAAGATTCTTATGGAAATGTTGCGGCTACTAGCCCACTTCATCACTTCATAAGCTCTACCGAAATCTTCAGAGCTGGCTACAACAGTATTTATCTTTACAGGAACTCCTTTTCTACTTACATATTCTATTAGTTCTTTTAACTTCCGATGATTTTGCTCTACCCATCTATTAGAACGATTAACTTGAGTGTTGTACATTTCAACCGTATCTACCGCATGTAAACTAAAATTAATTCCATCTATTCCCGAAGATATTATCTTATCAAAAACCTCCTTTTTACCTCCAATTGAGGTCATCTTAACAACAAAATTATATTCTTTCAATTTTTTAATAATTAAGTCAATATCTGGATGTAAACTAGGCTCACCACCTGTCAAATGTACCTCAGTAATATTTAAGGAATCTGTTAGATCAATAAAATCATTAAAAAATTTATCATTGAAAAAATCAATATTTTTTATTAATCTTTGTTCCCTACTACCTGTTCCTTCATTATGACACCACCAGCAGTTCCAATTACAGTTATCTGTCAGCTTTACCCTAATACTATTCAATGGAGTATATACGGAATCTTTTCTAGGTTTTATAAACTCTAATACACTCATTACAACCACCCCAGTTCTAGTGAATATCTTTTTCGATATTCAAACTTGTAACTCTAAATACTATAATTCCTTAACAGAACCCTAACTAAAAATTGTTTAATCAAAATAATTCTTCAAATCCAGTTTTTCAAGACTTATTTCTATACTAAAACAACATCTTACCAGAACTTCAATAATTTCTTCATGATTAATCCTCCTTGATTATAAAAACTATTAGACCTACTGCCTAATGTTATTATATCACTAGCAGTTGGTCTAATAGTTTTTATCCCTAATTTGCAATTAGTTACTATTAAGTACTCTCTCAATATATTTTTCCCATCTATCTACTAAACTCATGCTTTCCAAGGTTTTCAGAAAGCCAATACACTTTCTCATCTCTAAAATATTACTCAATTCATTTGTCATCTTAAAATTGTAACAACTATCTATGAGGTGAAAAACTAATCTTTCATATAATTCTATTTCATCAAAAAATAACTGGACTAATTGTTCTCTATAATAAGATGCATCAACTATATTATTTCTTTCTACGCTGAGGCTAAAAGCATTAAATAACATGCTGGTAATTAATCTTCTATGGGTCGGTAAATGTTTATAAAAATCAGTTCTCCTCACCATTTCCTTCGTTAATATCATAATACTTGATTGGCAAAAAATTTCCATTGTGGAGGAAAATAGCTCTAATTCATATTCACCCCAGATATCTATGCTGAATAAATAGTCTGATATAAAATCAATTTCTTCAGAAGTCACAATATTATCTTTCTCAATTTCTTGGAGCTTTAACTTAATCAAAATTATTGTTAATTTCTTACTTAGTTTCTCCTCTTCCTTTTCTATACAATTAATTAGGAGTCTTCTCAAGGCTGGGCTGTTGTTCTTATAAAAATAATTATTTATCTTATCAATTACCTCGAAATTACTCATCTTATGAAAACCACGCCCTAAATACATAAACTCTTCTAAAGATACGTCCAGTGTCTTTAAAACTGAAAGTAATTTACTAAGAGTAATATCTGTATATCCATTTTCAAATCTAGATAACTGAGAGGTAGAAATCTCATCATTAGCAATATTATAAAGAGAGAGGCCCTTAGCTTCTCGAATTTTTTTTAAGATTTGTCCTAAATTTTTCATTGCTTCCTCTCCTTGTTGCAGATTAGGGATGTTTTCATATATAAGTAAGCCAATTAGTTTTCAAATATTCTAGATTTTAGTAAAACTAAAATAGTATTTCTATTGTGATTATACAATGAAAGTAAATACGTCACTCATAAAAATATGTTTTATATGACAGCAATCAGTGAAATATAACAGTTTTCATTTCATTTATTAGTCGTTAAAAGCTTGTCTTTTTCCTACTTTTCTTCCTAATATACCTTTATATGATAAATATCTGCAAGTTACCAATCTGAACACTTAGAAATATATTCTTTGTAGTGTCTTACTTGAGATTCGTAACTGTTTTTCTAATTCTCACTATCGGAACTAACTTTGCAATAAGTAACACCCCTTTTTAGGTGTCTTCTATGTCTCTTAGACGAACTAAATAACCAGCTTTTATTATTTGTGATAATAACTTCTTGCATAATAGATATCCTCTAAGAATTACGTATAAGATTAGTAAGAATCAACCTCCGACTATAATGATAATATCCATAATCAATAACAATATTGATGTAAATTTTAAAAGTTTTTTCATACTGAACCTCCCTTTATTTTTTTATTTATTGTATAATAAATAAAAAATCCTTGTAATTTTGTTGGGAATATGGGAAAAATGAAATCAAAACTTGGTATAACACTCAGAAAAATTCGAAAAGGGAAGAAAATAAGTTTAAGTTCAATTGCTGATAGTAATTTATCTAAATCTCAAATCTCTAGATTTGAACGGGGAGAATCAGAAATCTCTTGTATTCGACTAATCAATATTTTAGATAAATTACATATAACTTTGGATGAATTTATTATTCTTCATGACAATAATTCTACTAAAACTGGATCATTCGCTAACTTAGTGCAATATATTCGAAAACACTACTCCACAAAAAATTTTGATAGTATTATTGAATTACTATCAAACTCTTCAAGTTATAACTTGGGTCCTTATGAAAAGACAATGGTAAAATCGATTCTCTATACAACAAATAAAAATTTTCTCCCCTCGGACGAGGAGTTATTACAGCTTACAGATTATCTTTTTAAAGTTGAAAACTGGGGTTACTATGAAATTATCTTATTAGGTAACTGTGTAAGAACAATTAATTATAAATCCTTTTTCCTATTAACTATAGAAATGTTAAAAAATTATATCTATTCAACATTAAATAAGACAAATAAACGGCTTGTTACACAATTGGCAATCAATTGCCTAATTGTTAGTATTGATAAAGAAGAATTTCAAAATTGTAGTTTTCTAATCAAAGAAATAAAAAAATTACTAAATAATGAATTAAACTATTATGAACAAACCGTCTTCTTATATACATGTGGATACTTTGAATTTAAGTGCAATCTTGCGAACGGAATCGAAAAGATGAAACAAGCACTTCAGGTATTTGAAATTCTAGGAGAACATAATATAAAAGCACAGTACCAAGAGCACTATGACAAATATATTAATCAATAGCATAAAGATAGTTAATCTTTAACCACCATAGGATTAGTTCTTGTTATTCCAATAGTATTTCTATACTAAATTTTTTATCAAAATCCTTATCATTAAGTACTTTTACAAACATTTCTAAATTTTTTATTAAGCTCTCATACTCATAAAGATAATGATCTAGCTCCTCTTGAAACACTTTTATTTCTTCGCTTACTTGTTCTACTGTAATTGATTCTGGCAAATTTAATTTTGAAAAGTCATATCTTGCAAGCTTTCGACTGCT
>CALHQV010000362.1 GCA_938038035.1 uncultured Gemella sp.
AAAATAATGTTAAACTTATTTCATAAATAATTGAAAATAAGTTTTTATATATCATGGAGGAAATAAAATGAAAAAGAATAAGTTTCTTAAAGTATTTAGTTCAGCGATGGCTCTTTCAGTAATTTTAGCTGGATGTTCAACTTCAAGCAATTCTGGAAGCAAAAACGCTCCTAAAGCAAAAGTAGAATTTAAAACAAGTTTTGATAACGGTGGATCAGCTGTAGATGGTGCTACATTAAAATATGGTATCTTATCAGCTCAACCATTAACAGGTCTTTGGAACCCAGTATTCTCTGATAAGGCAGAAGATCAATACGTAAACCAAGCAGTTATGGGTGGAACATTCCCTGCTGATGAAGAAGGACGTGTTGTACAAGATGATGCTGATGCAGCGGTTAAATTCCACTTAGATCGCGATAAAAAAGAAGTTACATTAACTATCCACGATGGTGCTAAATGGAGCAATGGTGAAGCATTCACATCAAAAGACATCGTAGCTACATACGAACTTATGGGTAATCCTAAATTCACTACAAACACTCGTTACAATGACGCATACGAATTTATCGAAGGTATGAAAGAATACCACGCTGGTAAAGCGAAAAACATCTCAGGAATCCAAGTTAAAGATGACAAAACTGTAGTAATTAAATACACTGATGTTCGTCCATCATTACTATGGGGAGAAGGTTTAGTTACTGACTTCTTAAACGCTAAACAAGTAGAAGAAGCTTCTAAAGACTTCGCTAAATTTGCTGAAGCAGACTTAAACAAAAAACCATTATCATATGGTCCTTACTACATCACTAAAGTAGTAAACGGAGAAAGTGTTCTTGCTGAACAAAACCCTCACTACTACAATAAAGATAAGATGAAACTTAAAAAAATCGAGTTCAAAACAGTAGCTCCAGCTCAAGCTAGCCAAGTAATTAAAAATGGAGAAGTTGACTATATCGATAGCGTTACTCCAAGTGTTTACGAAGGAGCAAAAGATATTAAGAACGGAACATTCTTAGGGGAAGCTTCTCGTTACATGTCATATGTTGGATTTAAATTAGGTAAATTTGATAAAGCTAAGGGAGAAAACGTAGTTGATCCTAACTCTAAATTAGCTGACAAAAACTTACGTCAAGCATTCCTATATGCAGTTGACCGTGACCAAATCAATGAAAAAATCTTCAAAGGATTACGTTTCACTCCAACTGGATCTGGTATGTACCCAGCAGCTGTAGGTAAATTAGTAAACGAAAACGCAACTGCAGCTAAAAAAGATGTAGAAAAAGCTAAAAAATTATTAGACGATGCAGGATACAAAGATAAAGATGGTGACGGACTACGTGAAGACAAAAACGGAAACAAACTTTCATTCAACTTCGCTATCCGTAACACAGGTGCTGAATATGACCAAGCATTAGCTGACGTATTCGTTAAATCTTGGAAAGAAGTAGGATTAGATGTTAAATTAGTAGACGGAAAACTTATGTCTCCAAAAGACTTCTCTCAACGTGTACAAGCAGATGATCCATCAATCGACATCTTCCAAGCAGCATGGCAATTTGGAACAAACCCTAACCGTCAAGAGTTACTAGGTAAAAAAGCTCCATTAAACTTATACCGCTACACTACTGAAGCATTCGAAAACAGCTTCAAAGCTCAAGGTTCAGCTGATATGTTCGATGAGGCTAAATTAAAAGCAGCTTACAACAAATTTGACACAGAAGTAGCTGAAGAATTACCATTCTACCCATTAAGCTGGGATACAAGTATCACATTCTTCAACAAACGTGTTAAATCATACGATTTAGCTAAAGCTAAGAAAAACCAATTCAAACTTTATGACATTGAGTTAACAGCTAACGAAGGTGCTAAATAATAAAAACTAAAATGCGACATAGATAACTTAGGTTGTCTATGTCGTTTATTTTTCAAATTTGAAAGAAAATTCAAAAAACTCTTGATTTTTTATACAATTAGTAGTAGAATAAGTACAACAAAAGTACAAAAGATTTTTCATAATAACTAAAATGAAAGACTTAATGATTAGGAGGACTACCATGAAACAAAATTTCAATATTCAATCTTGGCAATGGCGTAGATAATATTGTGTGTATGTTTTAACGACATAGACACAATTTTAGCGTGCTCTAAAAAGTGTCTATGTCGGCAAGGTAGGAAATTTGTAATTATACAATGTACTTAAAATTCGATAGTGCCGCATAGTAAAATAAACTATGCGGCATTTTTCTCTTTTTAGAGTAGGGTTAAATATATAAACGTCTTAAAATTAACACTATTATTCAGGAGAAAATTAACTATGAAACAAAGAAAAATATTATCAGTATTCAGTTCTGTATTTGCATTATCAATTTTATTAGCAGGATGTTCTACAGGCTCAAATAGCAGTAACCAAAATCAAACTAAAGCGAAAGTAGACTTCAAAGTATCTGCGGATAATGGAGGGAATACAGTCAAGAATGCTACATTCAAATATGGAATACTAACAAATAGCCCATTTGTTGGATTATTTCATCCAGTACTACACGCTAACAAGGCTGATGGAGTTATTACAGAAACAGTATTCGGGAAGACTTTCCCAGTAGATGATGCGTTGAAATATAAGTTAGATGATAAGGATGCACCTGTAAAATTACACATAGACAAAGATAAAAATGAAGCAACCTTAACGATTCACGATGGTGTAAAATGGAATAATGGTGAAGATCTTACATCAAAAGATATAATCGCTAGTTATGAACTACTAGGGAATCCAAAATACACAGAAAATGTAAGATATAATGGTTCATTTGAGCTTATCGAAGGTATGAAAGATTATCACGAAGGAAAAGCTAAGACAATCTCAGGTATTCAAGCGAAGGATGACAAAACTGTAGTTATTAAATATAGCAAGTTATCACCTTCAATGTTATGGGGAGATGGGTTCATCTACGCATTCTCTAATGCAAAACAAATCGCAAAAGTAACTGACTTTGCTAGATTTGGAGAAGCTGAATTAACAAAACGTCCATTATCATATGGTCCTTATGTAATAACAAAAGAAGTACAAGGGGAGAGTGTTATAGCTGAAGCCAACCCGTACTACTATAAAAAAGATGAGATAAAAGTGCCTAAAGTCGAATTCAAAGCAGTAGCACCAGCACAAGCGAGTCAAATACTTAAAAATGGTGAAATAGACTACTTAACTGACATCAACACAACAGTTTATGAAGGATTAAAAGATGCGAAAAATGGTGAACTACTAGGACAACCATCTTCATTCATGTCATTTGTAGGATTTAAATTCGGTAAATATGATAAAGAGAAAAAAGAAAATATACCTTTAGAAAATACTAAATTTAATAATAAAAATGTAAGACAAGCCTTCTTATATGCAGTCGACCGTGATCAAATCAATGAGAAAATCTATAAAGGATTACGCTTTACACCAACAGGTTCAGCTCTATATCCACCAACAGTCGGAAAACTAAGAAATGAAAAAGCTACTGTTGTTAAAAAAGATGTAGAAAAAGCTAAAAAATTATTAGATGAAGCAGGATACAAAGATGTAGATGGAGACGGATTAAGAGAAGATAACAAAGGGAATAAACTAGTATTCAACTTTGCCTTCCAAGGTGGAAATAACTACGATCAAGCCTTAGCCGACACATTTATTAAATCATGGAAAGAAGTAGGTCTAGACGTTAAATTACTAGACAATAAATTAATGGGTAAAAAAGAATGGGATCAACGAGTACTAGGTGATGACCCAGAGATCGATTTATTCTTAGGTGCAGGTCACCACGGATCAGACCCTAGTCGTCAAGAACTATTCGGGCGCCAGTCACAATTCAACTACTTCAGATATACTAGCGACAAAATCGATGAAGCCTTCAAAGAGCAAAGATCAGATGAAATGTTTGATGATAATAAATTAAAAGAAGCATATAATAAATTCGATGATTTAATCGCAGATGAATTACCATTCTTTGGACTAAGCTGGGATACAGAAATCACATATGTTAACAAGAGAGTAAAACACTTCAACGTTGAAGATTTCACAAAAGGACGATTAAGTGTAGAAAATCTAGAACTAACAAAAGAAGCTCCTGAAAAATAATATATAGTGATTGAATATGAAGTTTAATAAGAAAAACATAAATAAAACCTCGTTTTATTAGATTATTATGATGTGTATAATTGTTTAGATTGTAAATTATTAAGTTAAAATAACTAAGGGTGACTTGAAGATGAACATTTCGATGAAATAAATATCTCCGAGTCGCTCTTTATTAATTATCGCTAGAAATTTTAGAGTATTTCCGAGGAAATAGTTATTGTGAGAAGTTGTATTTAATAATACCAGTGTGTGGAATGCTAACAGTTGAATTTTTTGTAAATAACGTATAAAATTATAAAAGTATAATGTATTTATTACTATGATAGTGAATACTTTTAGAATTTTAAAATTCACAGAAAATTTATAGGAAAGGTGTATTAATGAGAAAATTTATTTCAGAGTTATTGTTAATAATTGTTACGATTATTTGGGGATTAGCTTTTATCTGGCAAAATATTGCGAGTAAGGTTCTAGGGCCTCTTACAGTTGTAGGTATAAGATCAGTAATCGCAGTAGTATTTCTTGGTGCTGTAGCACTTCTGATTCCAAGTCTATATAGAAGTCAGGATCCTAAGATTTTGGCAGAGCCAATAACAAAAAATAAAAGTTGGATACTTGGTGGTATCTGTGGAATAGTATTATTTTTTGCAATGTATATTTCGCAAATAGGTATCGGGATGACAACTGCAGGGAAAGCTGGATTTATTACAGTGCTATACATTTGTATAGTACCATTTATCGGGGTATTCTTAGGTAACAAACTTAATAAATTCTTTATTATAGGATTAATTTTATCGGTAATTGGTTTTTATTTCTTATCGGTAAAAGAAGAATTTACTTTAGAGATGGGAGATATTATAGTCCTAATCAGTGCGGTTCTATTCGGGATTCATATAATTGTTATTGATTATTCAGCAGCAAGAGTTAATTCAATGTTCTTATCTATCGTTCAATTAGTCGTAGTATCTGTATTAAGCTTAGTATTAGCTATTTTCAAGGAAACAATCGTCTTTGCGGACATAATGAGTGTTATTTGGCCACTACTTGCGATAGGGGTGCTTTCTAGTGGAGTAGGGTATACTTTACAGATTGTAGGGCAAAAAGATGTACCACCGCATACAGCGTCGCTAATATTAAGTTTAGAGTCTGTTGTGGCTGCGATAGGAGGAGTTCTTATTCTTGGTGAGCACATAGGGCTAAGAGAAGGAATAGGTATGCTTATCGTCTTCGTAGGTATTATAGTTTCGCAACTACGAGATAAAAAGAGTAATTAAATAATTTACAATGAAATTTAATGGAGGGCAGCTTGAAAATCATGATTTATAAATAGATTTCCTTGCTCCTTCTATTTTTATGAGGTTAAAGATGAAAAAAATATTAAAGATATTATTAGGGTTAGTACTTATGGGGATTTTAGGGTTTGCAGGATTAGTTGGATATTTATGGGCTACAGAATATAGTCCAAACGGAGTTGAGAGTTTGAAGGTAACTAAACAAGGTACATCAGAAAGTGCTAAGGTAGGAACAGAGTACACAGCTCTTAACTGGAATATAGGTTATGCTGGTCTTGATAAAGATGAAGACTTCTTTATGGATGGTGGAAAGATGGTTTTACCACTTGATAAAGCTCATGTTGAAGAAAATTTAAAAAATATTACAGAGATTGTTAAAAACGAAAAAGCCAACGTCAATTTTATTCAAGAAATAGATGAAGATTCAAAACGTAGTTACAATATCAATCAAGTTACTAAATTCGATGAAATACTTGGCTTAAATAGTATTTTAGCATATAATTTCAAGGTTAGATATGTACCTTATCCAGTGCCACCGTTAGGGAAGGTTAAGAGTGGTATCTATACTGCGACTAGTTTCAACGTGGAGAATGCAAGAAGATTCCAAATGGCGATTCCATTCACATTCCCAGAGAGACTTGCTAATTTAAAACGTGGATTCTCTGTTATTTATACAAAAGTTGAAAATAGTGATAAGCACTTAGTATTGATTAATGCTCATTTGGATGCTTATGATAAAGGTAATTCTGGTAAAAAAGCTCAGATGAAACAACTTCTTGAATTTATAGATTATGAGTATAAAAAAGGTAATTATGTCCTTGTTGGAGCGGATTTTAATCAGTCGTTAAAAACTTTAACTCAAGATGAGATTAACGTTGTTCCAAAAGAATTATGGCGTGCTGAGAATCTCGATAAGAGTATGTTACCTGCAGGATTTAACTTAGTGTATGATGAAAGTAAAAATTCTGCGAGACTTAACAATAAGCCTTATGTGAAAGATAGTGAAGGTACTTATGGCTTTATTATCGATGGATATATTGCTAGTGATAATATAGAAGTGCTAGAAGTAGAGACACTAAATCAAGAGTATAGATATAGTGATCATAACCCGGTAAAACTAAGATATAAATTGAAATAGAATAAAAGAAGCGGCTCTGAGATTAGGTTCGAAGAGTCGCTTTTTTTGATAAACTAAATTTTGGGGAACTTGTTCTTTTGATTGTGGTGCGAGACGTCTTCAACCAACTAAAGTTGTTTTCCGACTAAAAAGAAAGCCTGTAGTCTTTCTTTTCCTCGATAAAATGCATTCGCATTTTATTATCACCACTATAAAGAACAAGTTAATATATATTATTTCTAATGTACCAAATAATAGAATAATTCAAACAATAGGTGAATTTAATTATAATGTTTAGGGGCTGAAAGCCATCCCTATAAGTGAATGTAAGTAAATTCTATCGATACTAGTTCTTTGATTGTGATGTGAGACTTCTCTAACTAATTGGATATGAAAAATCCCACAAACTTATGCTTGTGGGATTGTTTTTTATACATTTTGTTCTGCGTCTTTTTTGAAGAATAGTTTGTTTAGTTTATCAACGATTGCTGATAAAGCTCCATCTCCAGAAATGTTACATGCAGTTCCAAAGCTATCTTGAGTGATGTATAATGCGATCATTAGAGATAACATGATTTCGTTGAATCCAAGAACTGATTGTAATAATCCAAGAGCTGCCATAACTCCTCCACCAGGAACACCAGGAGCAGCTACCATTGTTACTCCAAGTAGTAAGATGAATTTAATCATTACTGCAGCTGATGGGAATGCAGCACCGTTTTGTAACCAGAATACTGCAGATGCACATGTAGTTAATGTGATTGTACTTCCTGATAAGTGGATAGTCGCAAATAATGGAATAGTGAAGTTTGCGATATTTTTATCAACACCCATTTTTTTAGTACTTCTTAGTGTTACTGGGATAGTAGCAGCCGAAGATTGAGTACCGATTGCAGTCATGTATGCTGGTAAGATGTTTACAAGCATCTTGAATGGGTTTCTAGCGTTAAGTGTTCCAGCTACGAAGTATTGGATAATAATGATAATTACGTGCATAATAATGATAATTACGAATACCATAGCGAAGATTTTTAAAATCTTGAATACTTCACCAGAAGCTGTAATATTCATGAATACACCTAGGATGTAGAATGGAAGAAGTGGAATAATTACTGTAGCAAGTAATTTTTCAATAATTTCTCCGAAATCTGCGAATCCTTGTTTAAGTCCTTCTGATTTAGTTGCTGAAATCCCGATTCCTAAGATGAATGAGATAATAAGCGCTGTAGTAACATCAAAAATCGGAGCCATTTTAAACTCGATGAAAGGTTTTAATAATAAATCCTCTGGATTTTTGAATGATTGTAATGTAGCGTTAGCTAGTATACTTGGTAATACTGCTTGAGCTGATAGGAATGCGAATGTTCCTGCGATAATTGTAGAAATATAAGCAACCCCTGTTGATAATCCAAGTAATTTACCAGCGTTGTTTGATACTTGGCTGATACCTGGTACGATAAATCCTACGATAATAAGTGGAATTGTGAATCCTAAGAATGCGCTGAAAATAGATGAGAATGTTACGAAAACTCTAATGATTGACGTTGGTAGAGTACTTCCTAAGATTATCCCTAATGTTACAGCGATAATAAGTTTTGCTATTAATGGAATTCTTTTATATAAACTCATTGTCCGATCTCCTTTTTTATTTATTGTATTTTTTAAAAAGACATGTGTACATTATACAAGAAAAATGTATATTTGTAAAGGGGTTGAAGCATATTTTTCGAATTATTTGAGAATTTTATAAATCTATATAGTAGAAATTCGGTTGAGCTAAACAAAAAAAAGCTTAAAACTTCAAATTATTATTGAGATTTTAAGCTTTTTGCAGTTATTAGATTAATTTGAATACATCATTTAAGTTCTCAGCCATTGTTGGGTGAGTGAAGATTTGATCTCTGATGTAAGTGTAAGGAATTTTGTTATCAATTGCCATTTTAATTAGGTTGATAATTTCTTCTGAGTTTTTACCGAATAGAGTAGCTCCAAGAATTAAGTTAGTGTCTTTGTCTACAGTTACACGGAATAATCCACGTGGGTCTTGGTTAACAGCTCCTCTAGGCATGTTAGCAACTGGTAAAGATGCTACTGCAACGTTAGGGTATGCTGCTTCAGCTTCTTCTTTGTGTAATCCAACGTGAGATAATGCTGGAGAGATGAATGTTGAGTAAGGTACGTTTTTACGGTCAGCAGTTGTGTATTCTTTGTTACCGTGTAAGTATCCGTTAACTACTCTGAAGTCATCTAATGATACGTAAGTGAATTGTAATCCACCGTTAACATCACCAACTGCGAATACATTTTCTACAGCTGTTTGACAGAATTCGTCAACTACGATTGTTCCGTTTGGACGTAATTCGATATCAGTGTTTTCTAATCCTAATCCTTCAGTGTTAGCACGACGTCCAGTTGCGTGTAGTACTGCTTCGAATTCTAGTGGACCATATTTTTCTGTATCAACAACTACAAGTTCTCCGTTGTTGCGGATTTCTTTTGTTGCAGTTCCTAGTTTGAACTCGATTCCTGCTTCTTCTAAGTATCCTTGAGCAAGTTCAGCGATATCTTTATCTTCTCTTCCTAAGATTCCAGGAGCGAAGTCGATTACTGTAACTTTAACTCCAAGACGAGCGTATAGGTTAGCGAATTCTAATCCGATGTTACCTCCACCGATAATTCCTAGAGTTTTAGGAGCTTTTTCTAATTTTTGGAATTCAGTGCTATCGTAAACATTTTTAGAAGTTGTTAATCCTGGAATTGGTAATACATTGTTTTTAGCTCCAGTGTTAATTACTACGATTTCACCTTCAAGTTGTTTAGTTTCTCCATTAGCAGAAATTTCTACTACTTTGTTAGAAACGAATTTAGCGTGAGCTGTGTAAACATCAATGTTTGGACTGCTGTCTAACATAGCGAAGTTTTTAGCGTTAAGTTTAGATACAACAGCATCTCTTGTAGCTTTAGCTTCTGCGAAGTCTTTTTTGTTATCAGCAGCTACGATTAAAGTTTTAGTTGGGATACATCCAATATTGATACAAGTACCACCGTACATTGCACTGCTTTCTTCAACTACTGCTACTTTTTTTCCTTCTTTAGCAAATGTTGCTGCTAAAGTTTTTCCGGCTTTACCGAATCCTACTACTAATAAATCATATTTAACCATAATTTGATTCCTCTTTTACTTTAAATTTTATTGTTTATTTTTTATATCTGTATAATAAATATAAATGAAAACTCTTTAGTTCATATTGTACTCCTACTCTTTTAAAATTTCAAGTACTTTGCCTACAAAGGTAGACGTTTTTTCAAATTTTTTTTGATATAAGATTATATTATTGGTCGAATCGCTATAATATCAACGTTTTAAAGAAAAATTTTTCGGATATTATTTTGATATTACTTCTCATTATGGTATAATATCTTTTGTACAAATATGAAATTTTATGGAGGAAAACAATGACATTACCTAATTGTCCAGAATGTAAAAGTGAATATACTTATGAAGATGGAAATATGCTAGTATGTCCAATGTGTGCTTATGAATGGTCACCAGAAGATGCTAGTGGAGTAGAAGAGGAAAAAGTTTACCGCGATGCTAACGGAAATGTACTTCAAGATGGAGATACAGTTTCTGTAATTAAAGATTTAAAAGTTAAAGGTAGTTCTTCAACATTAAAACAAGGAACTCGCGTTAAAAATATCAGATTAGTTGATGGAGATCATAACATCGATTGTAAAATTGATGGTTTCGGAGCTATGAAACTAAAATCTGAATTCGTTAAAAAAATATAATACAAAAAGAGCTGACTCAATAGTTATGATTTCAGGCTCTTTGTCAAATTCGGGGCATGGAGAAAAATAGGAAATAAGATCTAGGCAG